>JAJRPH010000290.1 GCA_024280875.1 Deltaproteobacteria bacterium
ATTCCCTTGGGACCCCGGTTGTCCCGGATGCTGATCGAAGCATGGGACAAGGGCTGTATCCGGGAAGTGGTGGTGATCGTTTCTGCACTCACAATTGCCGATCCCCGGGAAAAACCCAGGGATGCGTTTACTAAAGCGGAGGCGGCTCATGCGCGGTTTAATGACCCGGCCTCTGATTTTATTACGCTGTATAATATCTGGAAAGGCTGTTTTAAAAAATCGGGAGTAGGAAAGCCGTTTATTCGCGCCCGGGATCTGAAAAAGTTCTGTAACACCCACTATATGTCGTTTAAGCGGATGCGGGAATGGCAGGATGTTCATGAACAGCTTAGCGATATCCTGGAAGAATCCGGATTTGATTTTAACAAGCAGCCAACTGTCACAAAACCGGAGAATCCCGAAGATATGTTTTCAGCGCACTACATCGCCATCCATAAATCTATTTTAAGCGGTTTTTTAAGCAACATCGCAGTCAAAAAGGAAAAAAATATCTACCAGGCCGCTAAGCAGCGACAGGCCATGATTTTTCCGGGCTCCGGACTGTTTAATAAGGCCGGGCAATGGATTGTTGCTGCGGAAATGGTTGAAACCTCCCGTCTGTTTGCCCGCAGAGTTGCCATGATCAGTAGTGAATGGTTGGAGGCGCTGGGCGGGTCTCAATGCAAATATACATATACGAATCCCCGTTGGCAGCGGAACCGGGGGGCTGTTGTCGCTGATGAACAGGTGAGCTTGTACGGCCTTATCATTGTATCCGGCCGGTCGGTCCATTTCGGCCCGAAAAATCCGGATGTCGCAACGGAAATTTTTTTTCAAAGCGCTTTAATTGAAGGTGATGTTAAACATGTTCTCTCTTTTATGACCCATAACTGGTCATTGATTGAAGGCGTTCGCGATATCGAAAACCGAATCCGGCGACGTGACCTGCTGGTCACTGAAGCCGAGCTGTTTGAATTTTATCAGAAAAGACTGCCCGGCGTCTATGACATCCCCACGTTGAAAAAGCGGATCAGGGAAAAAAAGTCTGACGATTTTTTGAAAATGAAGCCATCCGATATCCTGGCCGTCTCACCGGACGATGCACAGTTGTCTCTATTCCCGGATGCGGTTTCCGTGGGGCAGGAAACCTATGAGTGCACCTACCTGTTTGAACCCGGCCAGGAGCAGGACGGGATTACGGTGACAATGCCGGTGTCTGCGGCCTCTGCAATTCTCATGGAATCCACTGACTGGGTCGTTCCGGGGATGCTTGAAGAGAAAATCACTGAACTGATCAAAGGGCTGCCGAAATCCTATCGAAAACAGCTGGTGCCGGTGGCTGCAACTGTTTCTGTGATCATGGAAGAAATGCCGAAGTTTAATGGGGCCCTGGTTAATTCTCTGAGCCGGTTTTTATATGATCGTTTAAAAGTGGATATACCGGCCAGTATCTGGAATGAAAAAGACCTCCCGGATCATCTGAGAATGAGGATTACCCTGACCGACGCGTATGGAAAGGAAGTCTGTACCAGCCGGGATAAAGGCGTCCTCCTGCAATCAACCCCTCATGCGTCCCATATAGAAGGGTTTGAGGAGCAACGCCGGAGATGGGAAAAAACAGGATTAACCACATGGGATTTTGAGGATCTTCCAGAAATAATTAATATCACGGCGAAAAACGGACATTCGTTTCCGGTGTTCCCGGGCCTGGAAAAAGACAGCACGGGCGTCAGCCTGCGCCTGTTCAGGAATAAAGATGCGGCTGAAGAATCACACAAAGCAGGGGTGGAACAACTGTATCGCCGGTATTTTTCAAAGGATTTAAAATTTTTAAAGAAAACCCTGGCCCTTTCCTCAAACGCTGCGGAAATGGCCCGGTATTTTGGCGGGAAAAAGCAGATTGAGCAGCAGATGCTTGACCGGGTCATTCAGGATTTGTTCTGCAAAAATATTCGAACCCGGACTGAATTTTTTGATTATGCCAAACAGCAGATGAATCAGCTGGTTTCCGCCGGACAGACATTGTTAAAGTCAATCCTGCCGGTGATGACGGTATATAAAGAAGCCCGGTTCCTTTTTTATTCCATTGAGAGCGCCAGTGCAAAGAATCCGGTGGTGATGGGCTTTATCGATGAACTGCGCAATACACTTGTCGGCCTGATACCGGAACATTTTATTGAACTTTACGGCATGGACCGGATGCCGGACATGGTCCGATATATGAAAGCCATCATTCTGAGAGCGGAAAGAGGCCGTGCTGATATGGATAAAGACATAAAGAAAGCGGCAAATATCAAACCGTTTACCGAGTACTTAAATGAAATGATCAACAGTCTGGAACCGACCACATCCTTTGAAAAAAGGGATGCCATCGAGACGTTTTACTGGATGATCGAGGAGTTTAAAGTTTCGCAGTTTGCCCAGGAACTCAAAACTCCGTATCCGGTTTCGATTAAAAAATTAAATCATCAGGTCAGCCGGATTCATCGTATGATTTAGTGCAGATCGAAATGTGATAGAAAAATAGTTAATGTACATAATTATTTTAACAGGGAGTATGTTTATGAAAATTACTTTTCAGAAGATAAAAAAGCATCAATGTTTATGCACTGCATTTATCATGATGATCTTGAATTGAAACTCAACCGGGCTGCTGAAGAGGCGACACCAAAAGCAAAAGAACTGTTCCTGCAGGCGATCACTGATATGACATTTGAGGATGTCATGAATATCTATAAAGGCCCGGAAGATTCAGCGACTAAATATTTTCAAAGCAAAATGTCTTCATCTCTTGCCAAAGAAATGCAGCCGATTATTGAAAACAGCCTGTCGCAGGTGGGGGCAATACAAACGTATGATGAGGTGATGGATAAATATAAATCCATACCGTTTGTGCCGGATATTAAATCGAACCTGAACGATTATATCACCCTAAAAGGTATGGATGGGATTTTTTATTATATGGCCAAAGAAGAAGCCGCTATTCGTGAAAATCCCGCAAAACAGACCACTGAATTGTTAAAGCGGGTTTTTGGGGCAAAATAATAAGGAGACACTGAGGGGGGCTTGACTGCCGCTTGTGATATTGTATGTCAATAATCTGGCATGGCAGCTTGGACAAACTGACCTTAGGGAACTTCCAAAAATTAATATACCAAACTTACTTGCCTTTTTGGTCGTCTTCTTCGTTGCGTCAACAGTTACATAACACGTTATGCGCCTGTTGACGCGCCTTGAATACGACCAAAAATTCTGCGCAATTCCGGTATATTAATTTCTTCCACTTCCCTTAAGTCAAAAGCTTATCGGCCAGGGCCTAAACGTTGTTGAATGAAAAAGTCGGATTAAAAATCGTCCCCGGCCTGTTCATCCATCATTCTTCTTCTTTTTTTTCTTTATCCTCTTTATCCTCTATTTCATCCGCAAGCCGGTAGTAATACATTGCCACGGTCTTTCGGCCGTGCTTTATACACCCATCCGCATAAAGTCTGCACTTTTTTTTCAGCATATTTTCGGCGGCCTGGTATTGTTTTTCAGTTAGAAAGTCACTTCTGAGGATTTTTTTCAGAGCGTAAATTCGGTATTTGTCCAGGCCGATCGTGCTCGACAGCTGGTCTTCATGGCCACCGGTTTTAACGATCAGCGGTGTATCGATCAGGTGAACGGGATACCGGCAGGTGATTCGGAGCCACAAATCATAATCTTCACAGGCCGGGAGAGATTCGTCAAATGCATCGACTTTTGCAAAAAGGTTTTTCCGAATCATGACTGCCGAAGGACTGATCAGGCACAGGGCCAGAGATGGTATGAAAATCATTCCGGACAGTTTCTGATGTTTTTTCTTCGGGGTGACTTTTTTCCCGTCGCGTATCCAGATTTCTTCCGTCTGGCATAACAGGGCGTCCGGGTTTGCATTGAAAAATTCAACCTGGGTTGAAAGTTTTTCAGGATACCAGTAATCATCGGAATCCAGAAAGGCGATCAAAGAGCCGGATGAAACCGAAATGCCTTTGTTTCGGGCAGCGCTGACGCCCAAATTGGGCTGCTGGATGAATTTGACGGATTTTGCATATTTTGAGATAAGCGCTTCCGTGTCATCCGTTGATCCATCATCCACAACGATGAGTTCAAAATTTTTGTAATCCTGCTCCAGAACTGAGTCGATGGCTTTTTTCAAAGTCCATGCCCGGTTGTAGGTAGGGATGATGACACTGACAAGGGGGGTGTTTGGATTTTTTGGCATGATTTACCAGTCAGAAAGTATTTAGGATTATTATTTGAAGGGTATTGACAGCCGATAAACCCCATACTCAAGAGTCGCCTTGACTTCGGCCGCGCCTTTTTCAAATACCCGCATCATTTCTTTGTTTGCAGGGAGTACATCTGCAGTAAATCCCTGGAGTCCTCGTTCCTTGGCCAGACGCATCAGCTGTTTGTATAAAAATGTCGCAATGCCGATACTCTGAAATGCTTCGTCCACAACAAATGCCACATCTCCATAGGGGCGTTTCGGATCTTTGACATATCTGGCTTCTGCAACAATCTGCCCTTTGCCTATATCCCCCACCAGGCCGACAATCGACATGACCTTGCCGTAATCCAAATTGACATACTCCTGCATTTTGGAATGGGTCATGGTTTTAAGGGGTGTAAAGTAGCGGTAATATACAGATTCATCTGAGAATCGGTAGAAAAGGCGGCGCATTTCCTGTTCATCCGAGGGACGGATCGCCCTGAACCGGACGGAAATATTATTTTTAAACGTGTGTTTGCATTGGGCCTCCGATGGATAAAGGTGGGCGTTTTCTGCAATGAAAATCTGGTCTTCATAGATGATTTTCTGTGCCTTGGCTTCTTCGATCAGTTTAGCCCGATCCTCCGGGTGGGCAATTTCAATCAAAGCCATCGCCCGTTCCCGTACTGTCCGGCCGTTTAAATTGGCAACACCGTATTCGGTAGCCACCAGGTCAACGGATTCGCGAACATTTAACTGGTTGGGAATATCTTCAAGTGAGATCTTCACGTTTGCTTCACCCTTTAAATTTCTGCTGGGCAGCGCAAAAATGGAATATCCTCCAAAAGATATTTCAGCTCCATTCACAAAATCAATGACCTCAGCTGTATCGGTAGTGACATTTCCTTTCCCCACATGCAGGGCAATACCGCCGGTCAGATCAATTTTTCGGATATTGACAATGGCGACAAACCGGGGATTTTTGCCGATGCGCATAGGGTTGAACACCTTGTCAAGGCCTTGAAATTCAACTAAGGGATTGCCGTCAAGCCAGTTTAATAACTCCAGGGTTCCAATGGCGTATGAAGTAAGGCTTTTTCCCGGAAAATGTCTTTTGTAACGGTTGGTGACCGCCCCGCTGTTGACCAGGTCCATGAGTGCATCGGAAAATATCGGGGAATGGACGCCCAGGTCCTTTTTATGCATCAAATGTTTGGCCAGCGGTTCGTATAAGGGGCCAAAGGAAAAGGAAATACAACTGCCGTCTTCAATGGCGGAGGCGACATTGGCGGCGACCTTGTCAAACACCG
>JAJRPH010000291.1 GCA_024280875.1 Deltaproteobacteria bacterium
CATTTTTTGATTAAAAGACTGCCGGATGGCTCTCTTAGCAACTATTATTCATTAAAATATTAAAACTACTCAGTTTCGGTTCATTTTAATTTTTTTACGAAAAAGCACTGTCAAGCTTTTTTTGCTGAATAGTTACAAAATATGTTAATTCTCAAAATGCCGGTGAAGATTTGAGTTTGTCGCTGAATACATTTCAGGTTCTGTTTCCCCTGTTTGCTCAATTTTTATGGGACCGGCAGTGAGGGGCACCTTCCAGTGATCTGTTTTTGACGCATTTAAAAAAGAGTCAACCACGATTTTATCAAATAAGATGCCTTTGTGACTTTTTACTTCATTAAATGCTGACTCAATAGGCAGTGCCGGGCGATAGGGGCGGTGAGAACTGATGGCTTCGATGACATCGGCCACCGCCAGAATTTTGGCTTCCAGCATGATCTCTCCGTCTTTGAGCCCCCTGGGATACCCGCTGCCGTCTATCCGTTCATGGTGTTGGTAGACGATTTCCGCAATCGGCCAGGGAAATGGGATTTGTTTTAAAATCTTGAATCCTACGGCCGGATGCGTTTTGATCAGTTCCCACTCAGCCTTCAGCAATTTGCCCGGCCGGTTTAGAAGGGATACCGGTGTCCGTATTTTACCAATATCGTGTAGCAGCCCTGAAATCCTGATGGCTTCAATCTGATCATCCGGCAACCCCATATTTTTTGCAATACCAGAAGCATATTGAGCAACACGGTGTTGATGGCCGGCTGTGTATGGGTCCCGGCTTTCCGCCATAAGTGCCATGCCGCCGACTGTGGCATTAAACATTCCCTGAAGTTGTACGGTTTTCTTTTTTACCTGATCTTCAAGAATGATATTCTGTTTGTTCAAGGCCTCTTTCATTTTCTTAAGGGACATATGGGTCTGCACCCTTGCCTTGACTTCTGCTGCTTTAAAGGGTTTTGTGATGTAATCCACCGCACCGCTATCAAAACCCTGGGCAATATATTTAGCATCGCTTAACGCGGTAATAAAAATGATTTCAACGTCAGTAAAAAGCGGATCGGTTTTGATTCTGGTGCATACTTCAAACCCGTCAATCTCGGGCATCATCACATCCAGCAGAATCAGATCGGGCTTATTGGTTTCAAGATACGCCAACGCTTTTGCCCCATTTTTGGCGATACCGAACCGATATTTGTCTTTTAAAATATTGAGCAACAAATCGATGTTAATGGGATTGTCATCAACGATTAAAATCAGGGGTTGGGTGTCGGTCATATTATTTTATCTCCCGGACAGTATTCATGTCCATTGGCTGATATGCTGGATTAATGCTTCTGCGGCATCTTCGTAGTCATATTCATTTATTTTATTTTCAATGGAGTGCAAAGGAAAACCTGTCTTGTCCTTTTTGAGCCGGTTCAGGGCTTCATTAATAACCAGGGGATCTGCTGTTTTAAGTGCATCAATCAGTCCGGTCAATAGCGGCTTTACCTGGGAAATGTTTATTTCAGTCGAGATTTCATCCACATAAACAGTATTTGCTATATTGGTAACCGTTTTAATTGATGTTAGCAGCCGGGTGAAATGCTGTTCAAAATCACTCAGCAAAAGATTTATTTCTTTGTTGTCTGTCGGTTCTGATTCTAATTCGCTGCAAAATCGTTCAATCTTTCCTGTGATTTCTTTTACTTGATCTGCGCCGATATTTCCGCTGCTGCCTTTCAGGCTGTGGGCAAGTGATTGGAGGTGTTTCCATTGATGTTGATGGGCAGCTGTTCTTAGGCGATCCATGGTATGAATATTATTATTAAAAAATCGGGACAGTATTTTTTTGTAAACTTCAATATCAAGATTTAAATTTTCAGCAGCCTGGCGGATGTTTAATTCCGGCAGGTTGTTATCTGTAAAATCACTGCCGGAAGACACCGGGTTTTTAACAAGAAACAAAGCGTTTTCCCTTAAATCCATTTCCGACAATTCTGATTCATGTTCCGGACGAATATTTTTGAGCAGTGTTCTGAACAGTTTTTCCTGACGGACCGGTTTGGGGACAAAGCCGTTCATTCCGGCTTCTATACATCGTTTTTCATCTTGCATCACCGCAGAAGCGGTCATCGCTATAATTGGCAGGGACTGGAAATCCTTAATCTTTCGGATTTTACGTGTGGCTTCATAGCCGTCCATGTTCGGCATCTGGATGTCCATGAGTACCGCATCAAAAGTCTCTTTTGAAACCGCCTTAACGGCTTGCACGCCGTCAGCTGCAATTTTTGCGGTAATGCCCACGGATTTTAAAATCTCCACCGCAAGTTCCTGATTGACCCGGTTGTCTTCGGCCACAAGTATTTTTAACCCGCTCAGAAGTTTTTTGTACTCTCTGTGCCGTGCGGCAGTATCAGATTCAGGTATGGATTTCCGGGTTGTTTTTTCGCCAAAAACATCCATGATTGAGTTGAGCAGAGAAGATGCAGTAACCGGCTTGGCAATAAAGCCATCAATCACCGGATTGTCGGCTCCGGGTAATGCAAAGTCCGCAAACGCACTGGTCATTATAATAATCGGAAATTTCAGGTGTAAATCACCACGGATTTCCATGGCTGTTTCCACTCCGTTCATTCCCTTCATTTTCATATCTATGATTGCCAGGCCAATAATTTTGTCCTGTAGCTGAAGTTCTTTTAAAAGACGGATTGCCGTCGTCCCGGATTCAACAGATTCCGCGTAAAACCCGAATCTTTCAATGAGAGAAGAAAGGATTTTCCGGCTTTCTGTGATGTCAT
Source organism: Deltaproteobacteria bacterium (assembly GCA_024280875.1). Classification (GTDB taxonomy): domain Bacteria; phylum Desulfobacterota; class Desulfobacteria; order Desulfobacterales; family Desulfosalsimonadaceae; genus SURF-3. The sequence continues at coordinate 2,769 of JAJRPH010000291.1, forward strand.
CAACAATCAGAACATTCAAGCCTTTTAAGTTTTCCGGCAAAATTAAAGGGCTTGCCGTCTGATTCGGCTGCAGGTCAATTACTGTGGTAAAAGTAAATTTTGACCCTTCACCGAATTCACTTTCCACAAAAATCTGGCCATGCATCAATTTTACTATTTGCTGGCTGATGCTTAATCCCAGGCCGGTTCCCCCGAATTTACGGGTGGTGGAGGTGTCTCCCTGGGTAAAAGCCTGAAAAAGAAGATCTCGCTGGTCTTTGTGCATACCAATGCCGGTATCTTGCACAGAACATGTCAGCAGGATCGCGTCAGGACGTATGTTTTCGCTGCTTATCTCAATAAGGATCATTCCGTCTTTGTTCGTAAATTTGACGGCATTGCTCAGCAGGTTCGTTAAAACCTGTTGATATTTCAAGGGATCGCCAATGACGTCCATTGGCGTGTTATCTCTGATGTCAAGAAGCAGTTCAATGTCTTTTTCCGCAGTGACACTTGAAAAAATAGTGATCGCATTCTGGAGTATCGCATCGAGCCTGAAGTTCCGGCTGTCCAGAATCAGGTTGCCTGAATCGATTTTTGAAAAATCAAGAATATCATTAATGACTCCGAGCAGGGCATTGCCGGACGAGTAAATGATTTTCAGGTAATGTTCGACTTTCAGCGGAATTTTCTCGGAAAGTGCCAGTTCCGCAGCACTGATCACGCCGTTCATGGGCGTCCGGATTTCATGGCTCATGTTGGCCAGAAAATTACTTTTCGCATTAGCGGCTTCATCGGCCGCCTGGATTGCCTTGCGAAGCTCTGTGTTTGTCTCTCTTAGTTCTGCCGTTCGTTCTTCAACTCTTTTTTCAAGCAGTTTGTAGGCCTCTTTTAGTTTTTTTTCGCTGCTGCGCAGAGCATTGTAGATTCGTTTTCGTTCGGCAATTTCTTTTTGTAGTTTTAAATTGACTTGGTTGGTCTCTTCTGCAAGCTCCCGGGCTTTTCCTGCGGATGATTCAGCCTTGTTTCTGGATTTAATCAGTTCCCCGTCCCTTTGTTTTATCTGGTCCATCATGGCATTAAAAGCATCAACCAGCAGGCCGATCTCATCATTGCCGGTTTTCCTGGCACGCGTGGAATAATCCATGTTGACCGCTGTCAATCCGGCGACATTGGCTAAATCCAGAATGGGTCTTGAAATAAACCGCTGAAGTTTTGCCAGCATGAAAAAAGCAGTCAGAATAGCGAAAATAAGGACCAGGGCAACGGATCCGATATATTTCCAGATCAGGGCATACATTTCATCCAAATCGGATTTGATGAAAACACTGCCGATTTTTTCTTTTTCCAGCAATACCGGAGAAGTAACATGAAGCGAGGTCGCAGTATACCCTGTTCCCGCTGATTCCAGATCCGTCGGCAAAGAATTCGGATCAGATCCTTCGCGATAATAGCTGGCAAATATTTCTCCGGAATCATTGAAAATATAAGCTGAAACAATGGATTTTTTTACTTTCAAGGCATCTAACATCTCATGCGCAATTTTAGGATCATCAAATGTCAGCGACGCCGTACTCCGGTCCGCAATGATTTTTGAAAGAATAGACAGTTCATGGATTTTAGTCTGCTTGAAATGGATTACTTCAAGGGCGCCGAGAATACCGCAGGCCATCAACAGTGTGAAGCTGCTGACGATCATAACAATAATTCTTATTTTATTGGTGATGGAAAAATCTCTAAACGCTGCCATGAATATTCTCGTTGGTTATTGGATTGCTGCGGCAACTTCCAACAGTTTGGCACTGATTTTCAAGTCGGACTTCAGTGCCGCAGTTTGATTAATTTCAAATCGGATATGATTTTTTTCATTGTAAAACCGGATGATCCCCCCCAGCCGGATAAAATCTTCATCTTCACCAATAGTCAATACAGGCGTTCCGGCCACCTCCAGGAGGATTTGATAGGAGTGATGCGACTCGGAGGCGCTGATAAATAAAACCTGGCAACCGGATAGCTGGCTTAAAGTGGCGATGCGCCGGATGGAAAGTTGTTTTCCCCCAATGGTCCTTCCTTCTATCTGATTCAGTGTGTTGCCGAAATTGTCATTGCCGATAATTCCAACCGTGATTGTCATGTCGGTTTTGTCGATTAATTGATCCGGCCATTCAACAAACTTGATGAAATTTATCATCATTGCCCCTTTAATCTGGTATTCCGTTCCTTCCAGGCAATGCCCGGTTCCACTGAAAACCACAAAGGAGATGATACTGAAAATTAAAAAGCGTTTATATCGTATCATTTTTTTCATTGTAAACTTTTTAGAACTCGTAACCGACAGTAAGCCAGACATTTCTTCCTTCAATAGGCTGCTGGGTCGGGTAATAGGCTCCGGTGGCGGTGCGGATGCCGGCATCGAATGCATCATTAGTGTCAAAAATATTTCTGATTAAGAGTGTCAAAAACAGACCGTCAACAAAAGCATTTTCCCAGCGAAGGTTAGAGTGGAAAATAATTTTATCGTCTATTTCTTTGACGGGATTTGATTGAATCGTTTGTATCTTATATAAATAATTTGCTCTTAAGTGAAACGAAAGATTGTCTAGGATGCTGTAGGTAAATCCAATATTTGCCTTATGTTTCGGAATATTAGGAATAGATTCCCCGTCATGCGCTGCGGGAGAGGAAGTAAGTATTTCCGGAAGGTCTTTATATTCCCCGCGTGAATAGGTGTAGTTCAGATACAGCGAAAGGCGGTCGTTCAGAGTGAGGTCTGAATTGAATTCGATGCCATAAATATTTGCCTTGCCGATATTCTGGTTCTGGTTCCAGAGCTCTGATTCAGGATTCGGGTTGGGAATATTTGTTTCAACTTCAAGAATAAGGTCGTTGATGACGTTATAATATCCCTGAAGGCTGATATGCCCTTTAAAGGGAAACGCGTATCCAAGGCCGAGTTCAAACGAGCGCATATTCTCAGGATCAAGGTGACGGTTTTTCATTCTCTGCCGGGTTTCATTGACAAGCTCCCAGGCAGTCGGCCCGCGAAACCCGGTGCTAAACATTGCTTTAAGCGTGCAGTCCCCCGGATTGGCAATCGCACTGACTCTATAAGTGCTTGAATCTCCATAAGCCGTGTTGTGATCAAAGCGGTAACCGCCCACAAAAGAAACAAGTTCATTCGCCCGGTAAATACTTTGCAAATAGCCGGCATAGTTTTCATATTTATATCTTTCATAGGAACCATAGCCTTCCGGCACATCATAAAAAATCAATTCCAGGCCCATCGTGTTGTCAAACTGGTAAGAAGGTTGCCATTGCAGCCGCTCTTCAATTTTAAAGAGGTCATCCGGCCTGGCATAGCCTGATACGGTCGTCACATCTTCCGGGAAATTATATGCGTCAGTCCCGGGGGTGTTTGGGTAGGTCTCATGACTGGAACTCAGTAACTGGGAATTGTGAATTAACGCTTCGCTGTCAAGGGAAAGCTGAGGATTGATTTCCCATAAATATCCGAGGTCAATTGAAGTGCTTTGAAAATCCCAGGAAGAGCCTGAAAACCCGGCCCCTTCCGTATCTATCTGGTACGTTCCGTTTGCAAATGTACCGTCCCCCTGGAGATATTGCCAGCTGATAACTTCAAACCTTAAGTTGCCGAAAGAGAATTTTGCAGTGATATTATATGTATCTTCATTTGAGTTATTGTAGGTGTCCGACCACCAGTAGCCCAGTCCATTCTCATCAAGTTTTTGGACCCCCCTGAAGTCCGGCCCGTCACAGTCGTAATAGTATCCACTGATACTACAGGCGAATGGCCCTTTTTCCGTCTGTACGCTGTCATTTAATGCAAAGGCCGCACCCTTTCCCATGTAATCCTGATCCATCCATGTACCAATAAATGCCTGAACGTTTTTGTCAGATGTTGTTTTCCCGTCTTTGGTTATGATATTAATAACACCATTAAATGCATTTGCACCATATAGAGCAGAAACCGGTCCGGCGACGACCTCTATCTGCTCAACATTATGCAGGGGGTAACGAATTGTTCCGCCGAGAATTGCATTTTCTGAAATATTGTTGTCCAGAATTCCATCGATATAAACAAGGCTTCGCTGGTTATTTCCGATTAATCCTCTCTGATGAATCAACTCCGGGAATAATCCGTAAGTATGCTGGATGTCAAAACCGGGGATATCCTGTAGCGCATCAATGAGCGTTCGATAGCCTCTTGCACGGATATCGCGTTCACTGATAATGTATACGGCAGACGGTGTTTCCCGCAGTTTCATCTTTGTGCCGGTTGCAGTAACCACTTCGAGCTCCATTAATTCGTATAAATCCATTTCATATATTTCGCCAGGGCTCATCTCCTGAGCACCTGTTGCGCAAGGACAGCTCCAAACCGTCAATATGCATATTATTGAAAGAATATATGGTCTGATTTTTTTAATTAATGATTTGTCCATAAGCACCTCTAAAAATTGCAAGTGATTATGCAAAACAGCAGGATTTGATGGTAAGTATGGCAGATTCATTTTTATCATACCGTCAAGTTCATAAATTACTAAAAATAATAATATATTTCAAGAAAGATATTGTTTCTTTTTAGATGCGTCTTATCTTATTAGAGATATCGATGAGTTGTGATTTTTTTAGAATCGGCATATATTTTGCATTTATATCTTTACCGTTAAAAATTAATTATATTGTTGCAAAATAATTAGACATGATGGATTTGATTTGTTATTTTTAAAAATTTAGCAAAATTTGGTCAGTAAATAAGGAGCTATATTAATATGTGTCGTTTATTTGCGATCACAAGTGATACACCGTTATCACCGCTTGTTGCGCTGAATGCCTTGGATGTTATGCGTGAGGGGCATGACGGATCCGGTGTCGGGATTTTTCTGCGTGATTTGGGCGGTCCTTTTGATGAAATGAAAGATGCCCCGATCCTTTCCGGTATTTTTACAAAAGAAGGGATCAAGCGTCTGGATACCTTTATGATGAATCTTGGGTTCATGACCAAGTTCAAGATTTCATTTAAATTGCCGAAAAATCCGCCGGAAGGTGTTCCGAAACGCGATATGTATCTCATTCGTGCATATGAATATCCGGAAGAATGGGAAGGGCGAAATTTTGAAGAATTGGGAAAAGAGTTGATGCATATCCGGCTTCAGCTCCGTGAAATGGGACAAGCAGAGCAGG
>JAJRPH010000292.1 GCA_024280875.1 Deltaproteobacteria bacterium
ACACCCCACTCGGTTCCCACTTCTCCCAGAGCATTAACAAATGCAAATACTCTTTCTTTGTTGTACATGAGAATCTTTTTATAATCACCGGGCTGAACACCACCGAAAGCCATTGCAACCCTGTTTGCAAATCCCAATGCAAAAACCGCAGATGAGATGTCCGGGCCAAAACATGCAATTCGTGTACTCCAGCCAATCTGCACTTTGGCTTCAATAAGCTGCTCAATCAGTGTCGTGCCGTTATGATTTGCAGCCAGGAACATGTAAAGTCCTCTTTGCTGGTAATCTTCAATGATCATCTTGGCAGTTTCGACATCAGGCGCAGAGCCTACTATTGCAGCAAAACCAGGTGCTGAGCCGTCAACAAACTCGACGCCTCTTTTTCTAAAGATCGTATCGTCTGCAGCACCGGTCCATAGTTTTCCGTTCTCAATGTCCGGATCTTCTGCATGAAGATAAAAATCAGGCTCATTAAGATACCTGAGCGCCTCTATAATTTCGAATGATATAATGCCTGCCATTCCTGCGTCCAGAAGAGGTCCCAGGAAAGGAAGCCAGTTTTTGCCTTTAATATGCGGAGGGAGAAGACCCCGTGCAATATCTAAAGGTTCCTGCAAATCTTCAAGGGTTTCAACCTTGATTCCGAAAAGTGAATATATTACCGGAAGAAAATAGCCGGTGTTGGGAAACCCTATCTTGGTATCCGCATTATAGGTTGCCAGCGCTTTTTTATACGCTCCTTCGGCCTGTGAAACAACTTTATAACCACCCTGAATGGCAGCAAATGCTATTAATCTTGACATCTTGTTCCTCCTTCGTTGAGGATTTTATTTTTGAATGATTATTCGCAATAAATGATCCTGATTTATACCTAAAGAGCCTGGCGTGCAGCAAAATCCATCATAACCCTGTCTCTTGCCTTGTCAATACCCAGCGCTTTCCGTTTCTTGTCGATATGGGCGATGATCGCATGGGCATGTTCTATGGGATCTACCACCATGTCCCACATTCCGCCATATTTATCTTCATACTCTTTAAATATATGATTCTGGAATACGGGAGCGCCGGTCGTCGGCAACATACCGCCGAATACGGTATAAACACCGGAAACAACAAAATAATGTCCAATGGATATCGCTTTTTCACTCATCCATTCAGGAGCACTGCCGGCTGCCGGCAAATCGCAGATATCATTACCCAGTCCGCCGGCTTTAACCATTTCAGTCAAGGCCAACAAAATACGACTATTGTCTACACAGGAGCCTAAGTGCAACACGGGCGGGATACCAACCGTCTCACATACTTCAGCAAGACCTGCACCACAGTGAACCGCAGCGGATTCCGGTGTCAAGAGTCCTTCAGTTGCACAGGCGATGGCGTTACATCCGGTGGTCAGAACAATAACGTCATTTTTAATCAATTCTTTAATCATTGTAATACAGCCGTCATTATGTTTCTGCCTGGCATTATTACATCCGACCACACCCGCGCCGCCGCGAATCCGGCCATTAATAATATTATCATTTAATGTATAGTAATCACCACGGAATGAACCGCCTAAATGATATTTGATTGACTCAACGCCAAAGCCCGCAATCTGAGTGGCTGTTTGTTTCGGGATCACAACATCAGCGCCTCGATTTTTAAAATTGTCACAGGCCATTTTAAGAATCCGGATGGCGTCTTCCATGGCATGGTGTTCATCAAATTCAATATGGATGACATTGTCCTGTTCCATCCTGGCAATAGGATGGGTGGTGATCAGCTTGGTATGGAAACATTTGGCCACATTGGCCAGGTTCTGCATGACACACTGAATATCCACTACCATGGCATCACAAGCACCAGTGACTATAACAAGTTCCTGCTGAAGAAAATTGCCGGCCGGCGGCACACCATGACGCTGGAGCATTTCATTGGCTGTACAGCAGATGCCGCCCAACTGAATACCATTGGCGCCCATTGACTTGGCATACTCAAGCATCTCCGGGGTCTGGGCAGCGGCCACGATCATCTCAGAAAGAACGGGCTCATGACCATGAACGATCACATTTACATGATCTTCCTTCATGATTCCGATATTGGACTCAGCTTGAAGGGGATAAGGCGTTCCAAACATAATATCCTGCATGTCAGTGGCCAGCATGGAGCCACCCCAGCCATCTCCGATAGCTGCGCGGGTACCCTGTTTCATCAGGTTTTTATAATCCTGGTCAACACCCATGTGGGTCCGATGCATGATCTCTACGATTTCCCGGTCAATATTTCTGGGAATAACACCGGCTTTTTTCCATTTTTCATACAAAGGTGCTGGCGCTCTTTTTGCATAGAGCAACTCGCCTTCTGGTTTACCCCATTCAGCCATGGCTTTTTCGGCAAATTCAACAGCGATTTCATCAAGATCCCTGTCCAGTTCTTCACCATCCACTTCAACCGTGGTGGCCACACCCAGATACGGGGCGACATCCAAAAGCCTGTCGTAATCTTTTATCTTATAGTCATCAGTATGTTTCTTGGCTGCCGACAAAAAGACTTCAGCCACACTGCGCCCATGATCTGAATGCGCGGCAGCACCGCCGGCAATCATCCGGACAAAGTTACGTGCTGCAATGGTATTGGCTGTTGCGCCACAAAGGCCCTTACGGGTATCTTCACCCTCTATGCCGTCTTTGGGAAGTGGGAGCCGGCAGGGACCCATGGAACAATTCTTACAGCAAATCCCCTGCATTCCTATGGCACACGGTTTCATATTCACGGCTCTGTCAAAAATTGTTTCAACACCCAGTGTCTGGGCCCGTGCTATCATCTCCTGTGATGCTATATCTATGGTTGAAGCGATCGGATCGGCTAGCTTGGGAGCCTTGGCTACTTTAGCTTTTTTTTCTTCTGCCATTTGAGGTTCCTCCTCATATTATTAAATTATTAACTTAATCTTAATTAAACTGATAAAATATCTTTAAGTGTTCTAAACATGCTTGTAAAATTGCAGACAGCATGTTTTTAAACTCTATATTTCAATAATGCCCAGTGGTACCGATGTTACATTATCTTTTAATATTCTTAAATTTAGATAAAGAGGATCTCTGGGTCTTGGCCGCTGTCATTGTCACTTTTTTATCTTTTTCCGGTGTAGCTTTCGCCGCTCTTTCTTCTTGTTCTTTTGCTCTCTGTAGCCTTAAGGCCTCTGCTTCATCTTCACGTTTTGCAGCAGCATCTTTTTCAGCTTGCTTCTCCGCTTCAACTTTGGCTTTAGCATCGGCTTCTAGCTTGGCTTTAGCATCGGCTTCTGCTTTGGCTTTGGCTTCCGCATCCGCTTTTGCCTTGGCTTCCGCATCAACTTTTGCCTTGGCTTCGGCTGCTGCTGCTGCTTTGGCTTCGGCTTCCGGGTCTGCTTTTGGCGCTTCAGCTGCCTTTTCTTCTTTTACTTCAGCTTTCGGCGCAGCCTTTGCTGCTGCTTTGGCTTCGGCTTTCTTAGGTGCAGCTGATTTCTTGGGTGCGGCTTTCTTAGGTGCGGCTTTCTTTACCTCTTCTTCAATGGTAAGATCCGGTTTGGGCGCCATCTTTGCAAAGTCGATATCCACATCATCAAGCTGTTTTGCTATGGCTGCCACATCCTGCGCGCTTCCGCCATCTGCCAGCAAATCAATAAATGATTTTACCATACGAATGGCTTCCGGATGACGCATGATCAGAATATTTGACCCGGCTAACAAATAAATTACCGCGCCAACCGCTTCCATCAGGATGACCCGGCGTTCCGGATCTCCCAGTCCCGGTGCATCTTCAATACTCTGACTGGCTTCCTTGCATCTCCAGATTTCATTGGCCAGATTATTAATCAACGGCAGCTGGAGTTTGTCATCGCCCTGTGCCAGGGCTGCCATGCCCAAACGTTCCATAACGGAGTAGGAGTATTCCAATCCGTATCCCAGACCACCGGTGGTGGGATCAACAATGACTCGTTCCAGCGGAAGCCCTAAATTTTCAAGAAGGATATTGATCTGTTTGGCCAGGTTAACATCAATGGGTGAAGAGGAAATAACGTTATGGCCATAACCCATGGCACTAGCGCCAATCCCTTTATGGTTCTTTTCCTCCACCGGGCCGAGAGTCAGATTTTCACCTTCACAGCTCTCGGAGATTTTCTTTAAAACGACCTCATCTTTCTCAGGATTTGCGACTCCCCAGATAATCAACGGAACATCGATTGCCTCGAGTACACTCTTGACGGTTTTAACTGCATCCTCCGCACTCGCGTCCTTTTCGTTGGGGTCGGTGCTTTTTAGCTGAAGAACGATTGCGTCCGCGCCAAACTCATCCACACATTTTTTTGCCCAGGCAGCCGGGTCTGAAAATACATCTGCAAAATGACTTTTTGCAGCTTCCGGCCATCCTGTGGGTTCCATGTCCCAAATCTCCATCGCGATTTTGGGTTTATTGGGCATATCCCCTTCAAACTGATAAAACGGATAACCGCTCTCACCACCGACCGTTATCGCCTTACCGCCCTTACCTATAGTAATCGGTTTTATGCTTCCTGCATAAGATTCTTTTACAATTTCGAAGCCCAATGTTACATCCTCCTATAACCAAATAATAGGGTTAACATCTTATTAACTTAATGAATGCAGCAACTCCGGCTACATCCGATACCTTAAACGTCAATCAGCCCGTAACCGGGAAATTTTCTTCAAAAAAATCAATTTGCCGCTCCTGATTAAACGGCTCTAACTTATTAACATTAGAGGGATTTAATCATTATTATTATAAAAAGATTATTATTAAATATTAAAAAAATATGTTTGTCAATAATATGGTCATATTTTTTCATCAATTCCCAGGTAAAAAAAATATTTACCCTGTTTTAATTCGCTCATCCGCATTCATCAACATTTACCCCGTTGCCCATTCAATTAATTCCGAAAATCATGTTTTTATTTTCCGCCTGGCTTCCAGCCGACTTTGCAATTTGGGGAACAGATTCAGGTCCGTATGGGGCAGAAACAGCGAGGCAATATAATTATCCATATAAGACGCTGTCTCGGAAAATTCAAAATTAGTCATTCGGGCCAGGGTCGCCCCCACATCTCTCCGGATACGGTTGGTCAGGGAACTCATCCGGGCGCCGAGCAGTGAACCATTCCCGATAAATGTCACCTTCTCATGATCAATTTCCGGCAGCAGACCGATTACCATACATTTTTCCAGATCCACAAAACTGCCGAATCCGCCGGCCAGAATAATGCGGTCCAGTGCATTGATATCCATACCGACCTCCTTGAGCAGCGTCATGCAACCGCTATACATAGCGCCTTTGGCCCGAATCAAATTGTCGATATCGATTTCCGTTAACACAATATCCCGGTCAATTCCGCTGACATCTTCCCAGGCCAGCACATATTCATAAACCCCTTCCATCTCCCGGATACGGGGGGTGTTCATATCCCGGTTAAATTTTCCGTTATTACTGATAATGCCCATTTCAAACATGGTCGCCACCATGGTTATCAGCCCGCTGCCGCAGATTCCCTTGGGCCTGACATTGCCAATGGTTATGTTCATGGGTTCCAACGTCATCGGGTCAATGGAAAAATCTTCTATCGCCCCCTTGGCCGCCCGCATCCCCATTTTGATTCCTCCGCCCTCAAAAGCAGGCCCGGCGGAACACGCGGCACAAACCAGCCAATCCTTATTGCCGATAACGATTTCCGCATTGGTGCCGATATCCATATAGAGGGTTAACCGCTCATCATGCCCCATCCCGGACCCCATCACACCGGCAATAATATCACCGCCCACATAACTTGACACCTGGGGATACACCAGGGCCGTCACATGATCCGGAAGATTCAAACCAAGCCTGAACGCTTTTACCTGCGGATAAAGTATGGCAGCCGGCACATAGGGAGCCCTTCTGATATAGCGCGGATTGACTCTCAAAAATAATTGCGTCATGGTGGTGTTGCCGGCAAGGGTAATGGTGGATATCTCTTCCGGAGCGACTCCGGATTTTTTCGTTATTTTTCCAATAACCTTATTGATCGTTCCCACGACCTTTTCATTTAAAGTTTCCAGCCCGCCGTCTTTTTCGGCAT
>JAJRPH010000293.1 GCA_024280875.1 Deltaproteobacteria bacterium
ATAATCGACAGGGTAAACAGGTCTTTAAAAAAAATATAGGTCAGTCCCAGTCCCGTGTTACCCAACCCGGGCAGGTGCCAGTCCGGAGAAAATCCCCGGCCGGCCATTTGGATGGTACTCAGTAAAACCACCAGCGCTCCCCAGAAAATCATGATATGGGCGATGCCGTGGATCCGTTCAAAGGGCCTTAGGAATCTGAGTTGGCCGAAGAAATACTTGAGTATCCCGACAACTCTCTCTTTGGGATTATCCCAGCGGACTTCCGGCTGCATGATAAACAAGGGGAAAAACCGCCGAGCCACACTGAATGTAAATCCGGCAAGGGATACCAAAAGCAAAAAACGCATGGCAGCTGGATTCATGACTTTTCCTTTTCCAATAATTCACTCATCTCCGGAATGACTTTAAAAAGATCCGCCACAATACCGAAATCAGCAATTTCAAATATCGGAGCTTCCTCATCCTTATTGATGGCAACAATCACCTTGCTGTTCTTCATGCCGGCTTGATGCTGAATGGAACCGGACAACCCGGCCGCAACATATAAATCAGGCGCAACCATCTTTCCGGTCTGGCCGATCTGAAGATCATTGGGTACCCATCCGGCGTCGACTGCGGCCCGGGTTGCGCCCACGGCTCCGCCGAAAATATCTGCGAGTCTTTCGATAATTTTAAAATTTTCTGCACCGTTTACACCACGTCCGCCTGTAATCACAACGCTGGCTTCCGTGGGATCGGGACGTTCACTGACGGTTTCCCGCATTTCCACAAAACGGGTTTTGGCATTCGTCAGACTGACTTCCATGTTTTCCGAAACAGACTCCCCGCCGACAGGTTCAGCTGCACCAAAAGCGGTGGCCTGGATCGTCACCACTTTAACCGGTGTAGTGATTTCTATGGTGGCAAGTGCATTACCGGCCCACATGCCGCGTGTAAAAAATTCTCCGTCAAAACCAACAATATCAGACCCCATACCGGCATTCAGTTTTACGGCCACACGCGGCATCATGTCCTTTCCCGTGGTGCCAGAAGCCATAGCAACGAGAACTGCGTCATATTTTCCAGCGGCAACAGCTGCAACATTGGCCCATTGTTCTGCCGTGTAATGCTCAAGCCCGGCATCATCGGCCAGAATAATTTTTGAAGCGCCATATTTATTCAATTCGCCTGCCACACCCGAAATATTGTGACCGATCAAAAAAACGCAAAGTTCCGCACCCAGCTTTTGCGCCGCATCTTTGCCAAACGTTATGGCATTCAAAGTTGATTTCTTGAGTTTTCCATTCTGATGTTCTGCAATAATACACACTCTTGACATTTATTATCTCCTACACTTTTTCCAGAATATGTATACACATGGCCGCCTCTTCCATACCAATATTCCCGCCGCCGTTTTCTGCAAGACCCAGCCGTGCGCCTTCCACCTGTCGTTTTCCGGCATCACCCCGTAACTGGAGACCAAGTTCATAGATCTGGGCCAGGCCGGACGCCCCGATGGGATGACCGCGGCATTCCAGGCCGCCGCTGGTATTGACCGGCTGTTTGCCGCCCAGCTTGGTGGCCCCGGTTTCAGCATGTGGCCCCCCTTCTCCCATAGGACAGAACCCCATGGCTTCTGTCTGGTGAAGCTCACCATAGGCTGTTGCATCATGAAGTTCCGCGAGGCTGATATCTTTCGGGCCAAGGCCGGCCATATCATATGCCTGCTTGGAAAGGCGCTCCCCAATATCTTCACCGTCAAAATCTCTGTCCATCCCGGACCCGTGAACCGACGCCCGGATTTTAACAGGACGGGCGTCTTTCAACTTCTTCAGAAACGCTTCCGAACAGACAATGGCAGCAGCTGCACCGTCTCCCACCGGGGCGCACATGGCACGGGTCAACGGATACGCAATCGGCTTATCCGCCATCACATCGTCCACGCTCATATCCATCTGATACTGGGCCATGGGATTGAGTGATCCGTGAAAATGATTCTTTGCACAGATCGTCGCCAGTTGATGCTGGGTGGACCCGAATTTATTCATATGCCACCTGGCCCCCATGGCATAGGCATCCATAAAGATGCTTCGGCCCTCTCCCGGCGGGGTCTGCCCTTCAGGAATGTCCACCTGAAACATCTCATTGGCCTTTTCCATCATTTTAAGCTGTTCACCAAAATTTTCCACGTCCATGCATGTGGCATAGGCAGACAGGGATTTCATCTTATCCGGATCCGTGATCTTCTCGGATCCAACCGCGATTGCCACGTCATACATCCCGGCCCGTATACCCGTATATGCCAGATGAAGCGCGGTTGACGCACCGGCGCAGGCATTTTCAACATTTGTCACCGGAATGGCACCGACTCCCATGGACCGCATTACAACCTGTCCCCGTATGGAATGCTGGTTGGCAAACATGCCCCAGAATGTGTTTGCAAAAAATGCGGACTGAAGGTCTTCCTTTTGCAGCCCTGCATCTTCCAGCGCCATCCGGATTACTTCATGGGCCATATTCCGAACATTTCCATCCGGATACTTATTGAACCGGATCATTCCCAGTCCGACGATATATACATTTGTCATGTAAAAATCCTTTAGTTAGTGGTTTATCTATTGACGGTTACGTAGGTCGGATTAGCGAAGCGTAATCCGACAACTGCCTGATCCCCGTCACCATTGTCGGATTACGGCCTGCGGCCTAATCCGACCTACGATACGATGAGCTATTAATCCAGCCGCGGATAAGTATGAATCAGCTTGTGTCCGCCCCCAATTGCCAACGTATCATTGGATCCGTCTTCAATCAGCATGGCCCTGGAATCCCGGAACAACTTTTCAATCAGATACTCCTTGGTCAGCCCGTTGCCGCCAAATATCTGGATGGCGTCATTACACACGTCAAATGCGGACTGGGTTCCATAAACCTTTGCGACATTTGAATATTCTTCCGCAGGTGTTGATGTATTCTGGTTGTAAATAAACGCCGCCCGGGCAATAAGACGCGTGGTTTCCACCTTGGAAAACATATGAAACAGTTTCTGCTGAACATTCGGATAATCGATGAGCTTCTTTCCTCCCTGAACCCGATTTTTCGCATATTCCAGTGTTTCATCTAACGCTGCTCTTGCAATGCCTGCGGCAAAAATTCCCATCAGGGCGGTTGTGGCAGACAGTGTGATATCCAGAATCGCTTCATATGCTTCAGGGCCGACAATCAAATAATCTTTGGGAACCCGAACATTATCAAAAAAGATTTCTCCCTGATTGAGGTCCCGTTGACCGATTTTGTTTAAGGGCGCGCCTTTGCTGACTCCAGGAAGGTCCAGCGGCATAGCGAAAATAGCCCCCCCGGCCATCCCCATGGACTGATCCATCTGGCAAAACAGTGCGCAATGGGTGGAAATGGTACCGCAGGACACCCAGGCGGATTTCTGCCCGGAAATAATATATTCATCTCCATCCAGTTTTGCCCTGCACTGGGCCTTGATGTTCGGATCACTGAAGATCGGATGAAACGGCAACAGCGTATCAGACCCGTGGTCCGGTTCCGTAATACCCCAGCAACCGATTATGCTGGCATCTTTACACGCGCAAAACGGTTCGATGATTTTTTCAATCAGCACTTCCTCTGCCACAAGGGATGCACCAAAGGACGGGAATGACGCAACGCCAAGCGCGACTGCCAGACCGACACTGCCCCAGGCCAGTTCTTCATAAATGATGGCCTGCTGCTTAGGTGTCAGATCCATTCCGCCATACGGTTCCGGAATAAGTATGGTGTGATACCCAAGTTCATAGGCTTTTTTCATGAATGTCCAGAATGGAGAGTCCTTGGCAATGACCTGTTCGGGAGTCATCTCATCAAGCTCTTTGGCAATCGGACGCATCACCTCTTTGGCAAATCGATGGGTCGCACTTTTAAGTTCAATATCTTCCTCGGTCAAATCGAGGTCAAGATCCAGATAATTCATTTGTAACCCCTTTATTTTTTATTTGTTTTTATCCTCATATCGTTTAGCAATCTTGTCCGCATGTTTGACAACCATTTCCGGCACCTGCTCAAAAATTACCTGCTGATAGACTTCCATAACTTCCTCAGAATACCCGATTCCCATAAATTCCGGCGGTGCCCACCAGTCATCTTTAGTTTTATACATGGGGGTGCCCCCGCCTGGAAATGCCGTAAACATGGTGGGCACACAATTAACCATATCCTGTTTGTCCATTTCATAAGACATGCTCTTGTGCATTTCCTCGCGGTTGTAGTAAACCATATCCCTGGGCGGTCCCAGGGCCAGCCCCAATTTGGCATCCATGCCCGGCATAAAACCGAGCGCATTCAATGCAAATCCGACCGATCCCATGATCCGGTTATCCACGCGATACTGCCATGCCGATGCGCATGCCCAGTCACATGCCATGGCCCAGTCAAGCACCTTCCAGTTGCAAGAAGGTCCGCCGAGCTGGCCGCCGCCGCGATATTCATTGGCATAAGCATTAAATTCCTTGCAGGTAGCAAAACCGCAGGCCCCGCAATTCCAGTTCAAATTTGAACTGCTGAGTTTTGCACCAATGGCGATGATGACCGGTGCCTCTCCTTTGTCATAACATTTTTTAATAGTTTCATAATCCCACTGCACATATCGCATAACTTTGCCCAGCGGTTCCATGACATCAATGATCGGCTCTAGGTCCTCGCCCCAGATAATTTCCGCCTCAATCTTTGTTTTTCCGGTAATCTGGGGAGCCTTATGAATCGCCAGCACGATACTTTTTGCCACTTCTATGACATGGTCCAGGCAATATTCTTTTCCGATTAAATGTCCCATTATTTGTCCTCCCCATCTGTTTTTGGCCCGTCTGGTTTTGGAATCCATTTGCGATAATCAAACCCCCGGATTATCCGTGTCGTCTGATAAATCTTTCTGGTATTATCCAGCACCTTGTCCATGTTGATGAGATGGTAATCCACGTTCACATCCACATAGGGGTTTTTCGCCTTAGCAGCCACGGGAACACCCACAACCATGCCGGACTTGTGGCAGTACCCCATTTTCTGGCCGGCCATACCGATACTGGCAAACGGCCGGGCATCCACCATTAATGTGGCAGCCGTCCAGAGAGCGCTTCCCACGGCATACCCCAGATCACCCACACGGGCGGTACACAAAGGGCCATCGATCATTTTCTCAGATGACCGGTCGGTAATATCCACCAGCCCGTATTTATGCGTTTTTTTATCATAGAAATAACCGCAGTCCAGTGTGCCGCCGCACATGCCACACCCAGCATCCAGCGGAGTTTCATGACATCGGGTATTGCCGAGAAAAATAATCACATCCGAATCCCTGACCATGACCGCTTCATATAAAAACGCTTCCTTCCAGGTTTCATTGGTGTGTGCGATTTCCTCTATCTTTCGCGCAATCGCTTCAAGCTCTTCCTGGCCGTAAACAATATGAGCTTCCAAAGACGGCACCCCGCCTGCAAAAGGTGCTGTAAAGGCGGAATCAACCATCAGGCGCGCTGCCTCCAGCACACATTTTTTACGGCGAATATCCTGCGGTGACCAGGGCGTCCACTCACCCACATACTCTTCGCCCTGGAAATTAAGGTCTTCCACATATTTTTTCATTGTTGGCGCTCCTTTTCACTTGGCTGCTAAAGCGGTAGGTCGGGATTCTTTCCCGACACGCACGAACACCGGGTAAGAAACCCGGCCTACTGCTCAGCTATCATTTATTTAAAATCATCATACGCGTAAATATTATCCGCATCTTTTGAAAAATCATCTTTCAGCAACCGATCCAGATTCTTTTCCGATGCGGATTTGGGAATTACGTCCACAATCTGCAAATAGGACGGTATGGAATTTCCTTCTATATTCTGTCTGCAATGCGTAAAAATGGATTTTGGGTCAATGGTTTGCCCATTCATTGCCACAACGGCTGCCACAAGATCGCTTTCACCCGGAGCCCCCGAGGCTGCCGGAATTCCATACACACAGACATCACTGACATCCGGATGAATTGCGATGCCGGATTCCACATACTGGGGTTGGATAAAATCACCAGCCCGGCGCAACCCCCCTCCGGCCCGATAATCAAAGAAAAACCAGCCGGAGTCATCCGTATGTCCCATATCCCCAGTTCGCAGCCAGCCGCCTCGTGTTTTTTCCTCCGAGGCTTTTTTCTTGCCCAAATATTCGACCTCCGTCTCCTGGCCCACCATTCGAAAAATAATTTCTCCGGTTTCACCCGAAGGGAAATCATTTCCTTGCTTATCGACGACTTTCATTTCCATAAGTCCTTCCAGGGGCTTTCCGAAGGAACCGATAGGCCCAACCCCCGGCGGTTTATGGGCAAACCCGCCCTCCACCGCACCATACCACTCGTGGATCATCACGTTAAAGCGCTTTTCGAAATCCTCCCAGATCGCATGGGGTGTTCCGGCGCTGAGCACAAGGCGCACCGGGTTATCCGCATCATCGGACTTTGGCGGTTCACTGTAAATCCCCATCATCATGCCGCCCAGCAATGAAAAAGTTGTACATCCGTATTTTCTGCAGATATCCCAGATCCGGCTTTTGGTAAATTTTGAACTAATCACCGAAGGTATCGACAGCATGATGGATGGCATCAATGTGACGGCCTGTGCGTTTCCATGGGTTAGAGACAAGCCGGTATAAAGCTTATCTTCAGCAGTATACTGCCAGACAAATTGCGCCAACATAGAAAACGGGGTAAGGCGGCTTCCCTTGAGCACCACTCCTTTGGGATCACCGGTGGTGCCGGAGGTATAAATAATCTCAACGGGAACCGCAATTTCATCGCATCGATTGTCCGGCGGGGAAACTTCTGCGCCCTCATAAATTTCATTCAAAGACGGAAACTGATCATTGACCGGAACATTCATTCCTTCTTTATATGCGATGCCCAGCACTTTGACGTCCGGCAGATCGGAGAGCACCGCTGTAACATTGTCCATGAATTCACTGGTGAGAATGATGCCTTTAGCTTTGGAATCTTTCAGCACATATTTAAGGCGCTCCCCTTTAACCCGGGGGTCAATCGGTATCATGACCGCACCGATCATTGTTGAGGCATACATTGCATATAGAAATTCCGGATGATTCCGCATCAGCAAAGCAAATGTGTCCCCTTTTTCGATATTGGCATTGATCAGCAGCCGTGCTATTTTCCGCCCCTGTGTAACAATGTCGCTATAAGTCAGAACATCTTCCGCAAAATCGCCGTTTTCAAATGTCACAATATTTAAATCCGGGGTGTTTTCCGTCTTAGCTTCCAGCTCATATGCAATGTGTCCGGGAATTTTGCATTCAGCCATTTTCTTTCCCCTTTCATTTTCTAATAATTTTTTGCTACAAATAGTTACTGTTCGGTTTAATCCAGGGAAACGTTATGTTTCTTGCAATATTGAGGAAAAATCTCATATACCGGTTTTAACGCCGGCAGCATTTTTAGAACCTTGGGGAGCGGTCCCTTGGATTTAATTTTGCGAGTCGCCAGTGCCACCGGAAGGGAGAGCTGT
The DNA here is from genome assembly GCA_024280875.1 of Deltaproteobacteria bacterium. Lineage (GTDB taxonomy): Bacteria > Desulfobacterota > Desulfobacteria > Desulfobacterales > Desulfosalsimonadaceae > SURF-3. Next base: position 7,536 of record JAJRPH010000293.1, read on the forward strand.
TTGGTCCAGAACTTAACAACATTATCTCCGGAAAGCTCCATGGTGATGACCGCTTTTCTGTTTGCCTCTTCCCCGGTGATCACGGTATCCGAATCAACATACAGATACCCGTCCGGTTCAGTAAGAATGTATTTGTACGACACTTCATACTCTCTCATTTTTTCACCGATACCGGATTCAAAAACTATGTACTTCCATAAATCTTCTAAAAATTCATACATATGATTGGTGTCTTTAAAATAGCCCATCATTCCCTCCCGTTTTTTTATTAGTAATTAATTGAAACTCATATTTCCTTCCAAAACAGTGATTACTTATTTTAATTATGTTTGCAAATGGCATGCCAACCGCTTTAAACTCTCAACATACTGATTTATATATAAATTTATTTTTAAGCACCTCGGTAATGTCCTTATGCGGACGTTGCCGTGTCCGTATAAGGACATTTGTATTGACAATGCCAATTCTCTTTTTTAAAATTTTACAAAAACGGAGAAACAAATGCCCCCCATCAAATCCCGACCCAAAACCGGCTTTGGCGAAGAAGCGCTTCAAATTGAAAAAAACCTTGCCCAAAAAGCCCTTTCCTCCGGTGACAGGGATACTGCCTGGAAACATTTAAACAGTGTGACAGAAAGACTGATCACATTTCCAGCCTCACCGGAGCGGGACGCTTTGTTCACATCCACCACCATTGAACTGGCCAATGTCAGTTTTGTTCTTGGAAAAGGATTCATCGAACTGACTGAGACACTGCAGCGTGCCTTGTATGCTGCGGAAAGAATCGGGGACAGGCGATCCATGGCCATGATCAACCTGCATTTGGGACGGCTTTTTTATTTTGCCGAACAGCGCGACAGCGCCATGTCGGTATTTGAAGTAGGAAAATACGAGGCCGAAGCTCTGGGGGATGAAGATATTTTAACCCAGGCAGCGGAATTTATCGGTCTGTACTATTTCATCCAGGGACGCTTTGTCGAAGCCATCGGTTATTTTGAACGGGCTGCACACAGTTTTGAATCTGAAAAACTTGACCGCATCATTAATCCGTCCGGGCCATTATGGCTGAGTTACAGCGCTGCTTTTTTAGGCCAGTTTCACCGGGCCATCGGCACTCTGGACTACTATCGCCGGGTGGCCATTGAAGGAGGAGATCACGGGCTGGCAACAACTCTCCGTGCAGTTCTCGGCATTATTCTATTGGGTATCAAAAAAAACAAGGAAGCCCACTTTCACCTGTCCGGCGCACTCCAGGAAGCCCGCAGAACCCAGAACATTCTTGCCGGCTATTTTGCCAAGGGCGGCCTCGCGTTTCATCATTACCTGGAAGGCCGCCTGAAGGAAGCCTGGGAGTGGGTCATGCAAAATTCTAAAGAAGCTGCAACCGCAGGTCTTATACGCCAGTATGCCTCCCCCATTGTCCTGGAAACCTTATTTGAAGTGCATCGAAGGGGAATCAATGAAGTTCAATATTTAAATTATCCGGATGAATTTAAACGCATCATGTCAGAGCCAAACATCCATCTGCGCGGGGTTGCGCTCCGGCTACAAGCCATGGAACAGATTGAGAATAAAGCTGGAATCAGTGTCATAGAATCGAATCTTGTTCAGAGCGAAAAGTATTTATTACAATCCGGAGATCCGGTTCAAACCGGTAAAACCCGCGTTGAAATGGCCCGGTTGAAATTACGCGAAGGAGATCAGCAAGGCGCTATACTCCTGGCGGAAAAAGTCCGCAAGGATTTTGCCAGCTATATGGATGTATTTTTCCCGGATGATTTGCGCCCTCTGCTGGCTGTTAAAAGCGATTTAAATCATCATGCCGATTCAGAAGACCAGCTGCTGGGCATGTTTGCCGATGTTATTGCCGAATTATCGCCCAGCGCGGATTTTGAATACCTTCTCTCCAACACGGTCAAGTCAACCAACCGTTATTTTGGAGCGGAACGCGGCGGCATTTTCTGGTTCCGGCGCCATGAACCCAAAAAAGGGCCGGTTCTGAGAGGGCCGTGCAATTTGTCCCCGGCAGATATATCCTCAATAGACTTCAGGAATAACCTGACCCTTGTTTTTAAGGCTTTTCATGAAAACCGCCCCCAGGTGCTCCGCCGGGAAGAATCCGGACTCAACCCGAGCCGTGTCAAGGCAATGATCTGTGTACCTTTCGAGGTCGGCGGCCAGGTACGCGGCGTTCTTTACCATGACAACTCCTATGTGCAGGATTGTTTTGATAATTTTTCCGAATTACAGCTCACCCAAATGGCCCGCTGGCTGACCAGTTATATTGATCACATATTTGAATTTTCCCGACAGATGGAACAAAAAACAACCGATCAATTGGGACTACTGGAACCGACGGACAATTTGACGATTATCACCCAAAGCCCGGCCATGATCCGAACCTTAAATCAAACCGACCGGATTGCGGTATCGGACAGCACTGTTTTAATCCTTGGTGAAACCGGTGTGGGCAAAGAACTTCTCGCGCGACGGATTCACCAGAAGAACCGCCGAAAAAACAATCCCATGATCATTGTAGATCCTACAATAATACCGGAAAATCTTGTGGAAAGCGAGCTGTTCGGCCATGAGAAAGGCGCTTTCACCGGCGCTGACCGCCAGAAAAAAGGGCGAATAGAACTTGCACACAAGGGAACCTTATTTATTGATGAAGTGGGTGAAATCCCCAAATCCATCCAGGTCAAACTACTTCGCGTCATCCAGGAAAAAACCATGACCCGGATCGGCGGCACCCGGAACATCTATTCCGATTTCCGACTGGTCGCGGCCACCAACCGTGACCTGGCCGAGGAAGTAGCTGCCGGACGGTTCAGGGAAGATCTCTACTACCGGTTAAACGTCATACCGGTCACCCTGCC
>JAJRPH010000294.1 GCA_024280875.1 Deltaproteobacteria bacterium
GTACAAGGAACCAGAAAAATCATAATCCGAGCTGTTTTCCCCAACTCTACAGCCCCTCTGAAAGGAGGGGCCTTTTTTAATGAAACTGAAAAGAGCGAGATTTGATTTCTTCCCCCTTGTCATTATTATTCTGGAAACTATTCGATTGACCAATTCTGCCATGTGAAAACTAACAATTATCGACCAGGAGCCCCGCGCTAAAGGAGCTGATGATAAAACACCGGAAGAAGACCTATTTGCTGCAGCCAGCAAAGCCCATGAAATATCGGAGCTGATGGAAGCCTATTACAGCCCTAAAAACAAAGGCAGGATCGGCGCACGCCTGATAAAAGCCACCAATGACCTGCTGGAAAAACTCCGGTCAGTCCATTTGGGCGACCATGATGATGCCGAGAAATCCGATATCGCTGAGCTACAATGATTACTGACACGCCTGGAAGAACAAGACAACAAGCTCAGGCGCGAAGCCGAATATCTCGCCACACAAACCGCCAAACTCACCTGGAAGATCACCCGCAACACCCGCCCGGACACAGATGTCCGCCGCGAACTGGCCGGGATCTCAAAGAGGATTGAGGAATTATTGAAGGGATAGGAGTGAAAAACTAGAAAACAATTGACTGTTGCCCTGATACTTTTAAATTCATTCTTGTGATCAAATACAACGGGGTTAAATTCCTAAACATTCCATAGGATGCGGTGGTAAATTATGAAACTAAATTCTGATGAGCTTGGTGAAAAGGGAGAAAGCCGCTTCAAGGAGCTATGCGCCGATGCAAAATTAATTTGCAACAAATCCGACAGAGACCGGACTGGCTGGGATTTCATTGTTGAGTTTCCTTTCGACAAACCAGATTCGATAAATTCTCTCGATAAGCGTCCATCTGCCATTTCCTGTAATATACAATTAAAAACAATGTGGGTAACCAGCAATAGATTCAAGGTTCGCCTTTCTTCTGCCGAACGAATTGCAAAGGAATTAAAGCCAACATTTTTTTACGTATTAAGAATTGATGAAAACTTACAGGTAAAAGATGCATATTTATACCATATCACCGGAACTATTCTCCAAAATATTCTAAAAAGGCTACGGAAAGAACAGAAAAATAAAAACACGTCTATAAATAAAAAATATATCTCCTTCGACATTAAAGCTGGGGAGCAATTAGAACCGACCGGACTTATTTTAAAAAAAATGATATTGTCTAATGTTGATAATGGTATGAAATCATACATAGAAGGCAAGGCAACAGAACTAGATAGCCTTGGTTTCGAGAGCAATTCTCACATTGCGCATATGACATTCATCGCTCCAAACATTGAACATTTTGTTGATGCATTCTTGGGCTTAACAGATATTGAAGTTGAAAAATTCCAAAACATCGAAAAGAGATTTGGTATCGAGCTCCCCATCTCTCCCATAAACTTAGACCGGGGTACACTATCCATTGATCCAAGCCCATCATATAGCTGTAATATAATATTTAAAAAAGGTTTTAAAATAGATCCCGTTATAATAAAAGGAGATGTATACCTACCTGGAATACCCAACCTACCATTTGAACACCTAAAATTCCTGATAAAAACACCTTTTTTTGATCTTATATTTCACAAAATGAAACTGAAATTATCCTCACCAGTAAACCTAGATCCAAAATGGACACACCCAATATCAGTTTGGATTAATCTATTTAATTTCTTCAACCTTACCAACATTGGAGAGTGCAGCTTCACAATTAATATTGATAAATATCCAGGGCTGTCTGGACGGTTTAAGATCGTATCTCCCGACAATCTAATGCAAGATAATAATAAAATGCTCAAAACTCTTAATGCAGCAAAATTTATTTTGGACTCATGTGGGATACTCGATAGAGAAATATCCCTCTGCTCTTTGATGGAAAATGAAATCGACATACTAACATTAAAAGCCATTATTGATAATAAAGAAAACATCGGTGATATTTCCTTTCAAACTGAAGAAACGTCTATCGACGTATTGCCTGCAGAATTAGAGATGCTGTATATAAATTACATTAATCTTCCTGACGATACAATTGCCTACTGTGCAATAGCTCAAATGACTTTACAAAAGCATGCAACCTATACGCAATGGAAGTCACGCAAACTAACTGCACATAGTGTTCAAATAATTCATTTTTCTGAGAAAAGCCTGCATCACTTCGTTGAACAGCAGAAATCTGAAACAGGAATAGATGCTGTTTTCTTTCCACAACAAATATAGACCATTTACCAAAATTATTATTCCATTCCCTACCCGATCAAAAAATCATCCATATCCGCGCCATCTGCCAGCTTGTCTGCCAACCAGCCGGGTTTGCGGCCAAGGCCGGTATAGGTCTGGCTGGGGTTGTCGGGGTTGCGGTATTTGGGCGGGCGGGTAGCTTTTTTGCCTTTGGTCTTGCCGAACAGCTCTTCCGGGGAAAATCCGGCATCGCGGATCATTTTTTCGGCTTCTTCTTTAACGGCGGCGCGTTCTTCTTCACGGCGTTGAATGATGTTCTGCTCGATTTCCAGCTGCAAGGCTTCCATTTCATCAATGCTCATTTTGGCGAGGTTCACTTTGGCCATTTCCCGTTACCCTTTATTTCTGTTCATAAGCCGCTCATTGAGATCCTTGAATGCGCCATATTGAATGGCTCTGTCAAACACTTTTATGTCGGGAAATTCATTTTTGAAAAACTCTGCTGTATCGCGACCGGCATCATCATTATCGAGAAACAGGGTGATGCGTTTTGTTTTATTGGTTTTGATCAATTCAATCGCTCTTTTTCGCAAAGCTGTTGAATGCAGGATCAAGCTGGTTCCTTTATAATCCGTACTATCGTGATGAGACAAAAAGGAAAGAAAATCCATCCAGCCCTCGAAAATGTAAATTCCGCTGCCTTCTTGCAGATTAACGGTTGAAATGTCCTTGCCAGTGCCAACAAAGCCCTTGAACAGCTTGTTGCGCACATCAAAACCACCCCCGCAGGGCCAGCCCAGGGCAAAGAATTGCTTTGGCTTGTTGACCGGCTTGAAATGCACTTCTTTCAGATATTGACTGGCAATCTCCAGATTGATGGATCGACTTTGCAGATATTCAATCAAAGCCGGATGCTTGATTTCCCCGACTTTCAGAATTTCAAAAGCCCCGGTATTTTCCGCCGCGCCCTTATTTCTTTTTTCTTTTTCACCCGCAAACTGCCTTTTATTTTGGCCGCTGAACAGCGCCGGATTACTCCCCGGCACAACAACCCCACGATAGAGCCCCGTTTCTTCCAGCAAATGCAGAGCGTCAC
>JAJRPH010000295.1 GCA_024280875.1 Deltaproteobacteria bacterium
ATCTAGTACGGGAATCGGCAATAAATTCAGAATGCCTAAATTCACGCTGATCAACGCTATAAATGCTAACAGGTTCACAAGACCGTGTTCCACTTGTTCACCTGCCATCTGGGCAATTAAAATAGGACCGCCGATCGTTTTTGCCGGGATGGTGCCCTGAAAAACCTTGACGACACTGAGAATGGTCAGTTTACAGATCACATAGGTTCGGTTCAAACTTTCGGTAAAAGCATCGACCGGGCCCAGGCGCTTGGTAATGACATCCCCGGTGGAACTAACACCGATAATATACCGGTGTTGTGCTTCACCGAAAATATTTTTCATCACATCATCTGCCGGGGTTACGGTAAGATTGATACGGCTGCTGTCTCTTAACAATGTAAAGTCTAATGGAGATCCGCCGCTATCCATTATCATCTCCGCCATTTCAGACCAGTTACCAATGGGTGAGCCGTTGATCATTAAAATTTTGTCGCCGCTGATAATACCGGCCGACTCAGCAGGATAGCCTGAACTGACTTCACCGATCACCGGCTGAAGCATCATTATTCCGGAAAACCAGAAAATACCGAAAAAGAGAATAATTGCCAGGAAAAAGTTGAAAAACGGGCCGGATGCGACGATGAGTATTCGCTGTAAAACCGGTTTATGGGTGAAAGAAAATGGAATTTCCGATGGGTCCAATTCTTCATCCGGCTGCTCGCCGACCATCTTCACGTAACCGCCTAAAGGTATAGCCGACAGGCGGTATTCCGTTTGCCCGATGGTTTTGCCTAAAATTTTTGGACCAAATCCCAGAGAAAACTTTTCAACTCCAACGCCAAAAAATTTTGCAACGATAAAATGACCGAGTTCATGGAAAAAAATCAAAACGCCGAGTACGACAACAAAACCAATAACAGAGCTCATACGCCCCCCTTTTCTCGAAAACGATCAATCCACTTTCCGGCTGTTTTCCTGGCCCATTGATCGGCCAGCAATATTTCATCAATTTCCGGGGCAGTTACAACATTATGTTTTCCCATTGCATGGTCTATGACTTCAGGTATTTGGATAAAACCAATGTGTTTATTTAAAAAAGCATCCACCGCCTCTTCATTGGCCGCATTCAAAACACATGGCAGGGTTCCGCCGGCTTCACAAGCAAAAAACGCAAGACCCAGGCAGGGAAATTTTTTCATGTCCGGTGGTTCAAAAGTCAATGCCCCTATTCCGGAAAAATCCGGCAGCGGCTGATTCAGGGGCAAACGTTTGGGGCAAGATAGCGCATAAGCAATGGCCCCTTTCATATCCGGGGTTCCCAGTTGAGCAATCACGGTCCCGTCAATATAAGAAACCATGGAGTGAATGATACTCTGGGGGTGGATCACCACTTCAATCTTTTGATGGGACACATCAAACAAGTGTTTTGCCTCAATGACTTCAAGACCTTTGTTCATCATCGTGGCCGAGTCAATACTGATTTTTTCTCCCATATCCCATGTGGGATGTGCCAGGGCTTTTTCAGGAGTAATGGATTTAAACTGATGGGCCGGTAGATTTCGAAACGGACCGCCGGAAGCGGTCAGCAATATTTTTTTTAAATCTTGCTTACGATTCCCCGCCAGGCATTGAAAAATAGCACTGTGTTCACTGTCAACCGGAAGTATTGAAATATTGCGCAGTTTTGCTTGGCTCATCACAATATCACCCGCCATGACCAGGGTTTCCTTGTTTGCCAGCGCAATATGTTTACCGGCGGCAATTGCGGACAGAGTAGGAAGCAGACCGGCGGCTCCGACAATCGCTGAAACAACGGTATCCACATCTTGATGAACGGCAGCCGCGCGGTACCCGTCTTTACCGGACATGATATCCGTGTGGTTATCAGGGGCAAGCAATCCCTTTAACCGACAGACATCTTTTTCACTATAAACAACCGCCAGTTCCGGTGAAAAGCGCTTTATCTGTTCAGCTAACAGATCGATATTATTTCTTGCGGTCAGGGCTTTGACTGAAAACAGATCCGGAAATTGATCCACAACATTGAGCGTATTTTTTCCAATGGATCCGGTTGCCCCTAAGATGGTTAGATACCGCATACTATAAACCTGTTAAAACAAATTCTTTAAAAAAATAAGTCACAGGGGCGGCAAAAAGCAGTGCGTCAATTCGGTCCAGGATTCCGCCGTGCCCCGGGAGGATATTGCCGGAATCCTTTATTTTCCCGGCTCTTTTTAATTGGGATTCAAAAAGATCGCCGGTTTGAGCAGAAATATTCACAATAACAAAAAACAGGAAAATTATCGGCTCGTTTATATGGGGCAAAAACAGACGCATAAAAACATACCCGATGATCATGCAGAAAATCATTCCGCCGATGGAGCCTTCAATGGTTTTTCCTGGGCTGATCGACGGGCTCAGTTTGTGCCTTCCGAAAAATTTTCCAGCATAAAACGCCCCCACATCCCCGGCAAAAACAATAAACAGTAAAAAAAAAACCCAGGCCACACCATTGGGACTATTCCGCAGCAGGACAATCAGGGACAGGGACAAAGGGATGTAAATCAAGCCCTGAATTTCTTTTTCCACAACATTTAAAATTCCGGGACTATTTTTATACTGCGGCATGGATAAAATGGCCGCTCCGATAAAATTAAAAACAAGCAGGCCAATGATCAGCTGCAAAGAATTGATATATGCAGCACTGATGATCAGCAGGCCGGACAAACCGCCCCATAAGGTAATTGATGAAAAAACCGCATGCTTTTTATCATACAATACGATCCAGTTGTATTCATAAAGGGCAAACAGGGACACCAGGCCGATAAAAAGGGTAAATAAGAGGACCGACCCTTTGATAATAAGCAGCGAAAGAAGCGGAAATGCGACAATAGCCGTTATAATCCGTTTTAGATGCATGTTAAACTCTCTTTCACCTCATTATTATTTCAAGAAAACAGATAATTTGATAGTCCCGTAAAAAATCAGATTTCAACGGCAAAGTATAAAAGTTCAAGTTCAAGGCGCGCAAATCCTGAGTAATGATTTGTAGCTATCGTACCATGAAGCAACGAAGGATGAAGCGCAACACAGAAGTTGGGCTTTTTACGAAGCCGTCAGATAATTTATTAAGAAGGCACAAAGCACAGAAGCAAAACGGGCCGTCGGCAATTAGGTTAAGAAGGGTTTAAAAAATCAATCCAATTAAATGCGTCCGAAACGTCGGTTTCGACCTTGATATTCCTTTAAAATCCGGATTAACTCATTTCTTGTAAAATCCGGCCACAGGGTATCGGTTACAGCAATTTCAGAATAGGCAATCTGCCAGAGAAGAAAATTACTGATCCGCATTTCTCCGCTGGTACGAATTAGAAGCTCAGGATCCGGCATATCCGCCGTATAAAGATGACGGGAAATCGTATCTTCCGTAATCGCGTCTACAGACAACTGTCCGGAATGAATCTCCTGGGCGATTTTCCTTGCCGCCCTAACGATTTCTGATCTTGC
>JAJRPH010000296.1 GCA_024280875.1 Deltaproteobacteria bacterium
CTTCGCCTTTTGCAAGATTTTAATTCATTGGTGATACAGCCATTATTATCTGACATGACTTCATAGGTGGCGGAATGAACAAACCGGTTTTTGATTTCCATTTTACCAATTTTGACAGACTGAAACATTTGGAACATCAGGTGCCTCCTTTATATTGAATGAAAAAGGATAAATTAATTAATGACAATTAACTTATACAATTTTTCCAAGTCATTCAAGAACACCCTCATTTTTTAACGGGTAATTACTCTGATCGATACGGCTATCAAACAGCGAATAATAATTCCGGGGACATATTGAACATGGAACGAACGACAAGAGCAGTAGCGTCGGGAATCTCGCATCATATGGTTGCGAGGTCATTTATGGCAGGGCAGATTTGGTTAAAAAACCGGAGGAGTGTGCCTGGAGCAGTGCCGGGCTGTATATGAAAGGCAAAGACGATCTCCTTGTAAAAACAAGGCCATTGGGGGAGGAGTCTTTTATTGAAAAAATGGAACTTATTATGAACCGCAGGCTTGAGACCTCAGAAAACTGGTTTTTCTAGAAAAAACAGGTAGATGATGACCCTTTACTTAATTTCAGTCAATCATCAAAACGTTACGTACAGAGGCAAGCTTGTTGCACGGGTTATGTATGATGTGCCTTTTTTGAAACCTTATCACATGCCACAATTTGATAAATTATAATGCTGCTATCAAACTGTAACAAAAAAATATTCTTGACAAATTTATTCTGTCCATTCTAGTAGTTAAATTTACACCGGCAAAGACAGAGCAAATTCATAGTCAATATGAGAATTCAACAGTGCCTGTGCGTCTTGTTGATTGTGGATAATGTCAAAAAATATTTGATCACGAATCAATATTAACACTCCCGTAAAAAGCCAGATGTGATGATATTAAGACGGGTGTAAACTTGTTTTTGAGTTAATCGTTCGCTTCTTTCTATCCTGGCTTCGTACATTATTAAATCATTTCCCGAATTCTTCTTCCTAGCTATATTTTGTTCAATATTGAAATATTTCAAAAGGAGGTAATCAATGGATCTTATCGGTTTAAAAAGAACGCTGACAGTATTTTTCTACGTTGCCCTATTATTGCTGCCGTTTAATCAATCAGCATCAGCTGCTGCAAATAGTGATTTAAATGGAAAGTATATTGCCGTAACCCAGCAAACTAATAACTGGGGGAGCCGGGTACTTGAGACATTTGACGGAAAAGGCGGTGGGAGTGCTCAAACATTAGAAGCCAGCAATGATTTTTTAAATAACGTATCATTCACATATAACGTCAGTTCTGACGACACCTACACACTCACGCCCAGCGGATGGGTGACTGGAAACGGCATCATAAGTCCGGACGGCAAAATTGTCTCTCTTATATTTTTTGATGATGATTTATCCCAGCTTGTTGTTGCAATAAAAAAATCTTCAGGTATGTCGAATACAAAATTCAAAGGTGAGTATATCGTTGTAGATCAAAACACCAAGGGTGATGGTGTCCGCTTGCTTATAAATTTAAATGGAAAGGGAGGGGGTACTTTTCAGGGATTGGAGGGTCTTGACGGAGAAGCGGCCAGCGGATCAATAACATACTCCGTCAGTTCTGATGGCTCGTTAACATTCACCGTTCCCGGAGCTTTTACCGGTAAAGGAATTATAAGCCCGGACGGTAAAATCGGCACTATCTTTATTAATGGCGATGGTTTTTCAGAAATTGCGATCATGATTCAGAAATCCACTGGCATGTCAAACGCGGATTTAAATGGCGACTTTATTTTTGTCGCCCAGAATACTGACGATGAAGGGATCCGTATGCTTGCGACTTGTGATGGAAATGGTGGCGGCACGTATCAACATTTAGAAAACTCTTACGGCAGTTTAGACAGCGGAACATTTACATACAAGGTCAGTTCGGACGGGACTTATACCCTCACCCCTTCAGGATGGCTGACCGGAAATGGCATTGTCAGTTCAGACGGAAATATCGCGACACTTATTTTTTTTGATGATGATTCCTCGGAAATAAGTGTTGGTATTAAAAAATCCGCCGGAGGAGATCCAGACAACGATGGGGACGGCTATACTGAAAGTCAGGATTGTGATGATACCAATAATACAATATATCCCGGCGCAATCGAGATATGCGATGATGGCATAGATCAAAATTGTGACGGCTATGATGAAACCAGCATAGACGGCCCTACAGCCCCAAGAGGGTTAGCCGCCAATGCAGTATCTTATCGAAAAATCATGTTGAGATGGACGGATCAGTCAACCGATGAAGACGGCTTTAAGATTGAGCGTAAAAAGAAATTTTGTAGCGATGACACTTACAACTGGTCACAGATTGCAACCGTTTCTGGTGATAACAAGTATGAAGATGTTGATGACTTTGACCTGGATATAAAATATTCCTACCGGGTACGAGCCTATAAAGGATTGGGAAATTCGGGATACAGTAATTGCGGAGTAACAACGACGGCGAGCGCTACCGGAACGCCAAGCGCGCCGGTAAACCTTGTGGCAACAAATGTATCTTCTTCAAAAGTGGATCTGACCTGGGACGAATGGTCCACCAATGTAACAGGATTTAAAATTTACAGGAAATTGGACAATTCCGGATCATGGACGCTTCTTGCCACAAAAGGGCCAACTACCTTTAACTACAGAGATACCAAGGCTTCTGGCAATCAATCCACAACCGGTTATTGCTATTATGTGCAGGCGTGCAATGACAAAGGCTGTTCACCCCCCACTTACACGGTTTGCATGCCGTTTAATCCAACAGGTGTAACCGCCATTGCCGGTTCAAACGGTAAGATCATCCTTGAATGGGAAGACAACAGCGATAATGAGCGGGGCTTTGAAATATACCGGAAAACCGGCAACTGTTCATCATCCGCATCATGGGAAAAAATCAAATCTGCCGGAATAAACAGGACAACCGTTTCGGATAAAAAAGACCTGATATCCGGGACAAATTATGCCTATAAGATCCGGGCATACTGCCGGTCATGGGGCTTGCCCTATGTATACGGATATTCAGACTGGAGCAATTGCGTTTCGATAAACGCTCCATAAAATTAAAAAAGAACAAACCTGAATATTTGAGAAGGGGGCTTCGCCAAATCCGATGCCCCCCAAATCGGGGGACACCATACCTATTTCGTGGCTCACAAAAAGAATATTTTTGGGGTCTGGTGTTTGCGGATTTGATCACTATATTTACTTTAATGAGGACATTAGTTGCAAACTTGAATCAAATATTAAAATATTATTTTTGAAAGGATATTGTCAAAAACTGATCGACCGCCTGACCGCCAATGCAGGCCTGACCTTTGAAGAGACGGGATAAGGATGCCCCGATTTATTTCCCGGAATTCAAGAAAAAATGAATCTTCTTAAAGCATCGTCATTCGATTCTTTAAGAAGTCATTTAGTTATTTAATGACGTCACTGTGTTTCTATGTTTTTCACTGTTTTTTCGTAACGGGCGGGGATAAACCCCGCCCGGTGCAATCTATCCCGGATTTATTGAGTGTTGCATTTATTATAGCTATTTGACTGTATATGTAAAAGAATCAACCAGTTTTTGTTCTCCGACCAGAGCCTTTGCTTTAACAGAATATTCTCCAGGTTGGGAAAGGTTGACGTCTGCACCGTATCCACCGCTCATTCCCATAGTCATCACCTTTTGGTCTTTTCCGTCCAGTCCGGTAATCATAAATCCCACCTTACCCGCTTCAACCGCATCGCCCTTTGCGTTTTTGATAAAGAGCATCAAATGATGGGTGGCGGTCATTTTATCCATATCATGATCCATATTCTTCATGCCTTTCATTTTCTCTCTCATATCAATTAGCTTGTAAACAAAATGATATCCATTGATGTCAGCTTCATGAATGGGTTTATCAGATGCACAGCAACTATCTGCCGCCGCAGAAAGTATCAGAATACTTAGGCAGAATATTATTGTTAACATTTTGATTATAATATATTTTTTCATGATGTGTCTCCTTGCATTTGTTTTATGTTATAATTAGTTTTTATCCGACAAATGTCTAATTTCCCTCCTTTTCCAGATATCATAAACCACCGGGATGATAATCAGCGTCAGGATGGCAGACGAAATAAGCCCGCCGACCATGGGCGCGGCTATTCGTTTCATGACTGCAGAACCTGTTTCAGTGCCGATCATCACCGGTAATAAGCCGATAAGCGTTGTCGCAACTGTCATCACTTTAGGCCGGACCCGTTCCGCCGCCCCTTCAACAATGGCTGAATGAAGATCTTTGTTGGAATTCATCAGTCCATTTTTTAGTTTTCGGTGATAGACTTCATCTAAATAGACCAGCATGACCACGCCGGTTTCCGCAGCAAGGCCGGAAAGCGCAATAAATCCAACGATAACCGCCACCGACAGGTTGTAGTCAAGCAAATACAGCAGCCACACACCGCCCACTAGTGCAAATGGCAGGCTGGCCATAACAATGGCGGATTCGACAATGTTTTTAAAATGGAGAAACAGCAGAAGGAAAATCAGCAATATGGTTACCGGTACAATAAGGTTCAATGTTTTTCTGGCTTTTTCCATGTATTCATACTGGCCGGACCAGATCATGGAATAGCCGTCGGGCAGGTCAATATGTTTATCTACAACTTGTTTAGCGGTTTTCACATAGGTCCCCACATCAATACCTTTTAAGTCAACATAGAGCCACGCAGTTTTTCGGGAATTTTCGGTTTTGATGCCGGCCGGCCCTTTATGAATGGAGAAATCCGCCAGTTGTGCAAGAGGGACCTGGGCGCCGGTTGGCGTGGGAACCAGCACTCGTTTAAGCTGATCGATATCGTCTCTGAGTTCCCGGTTATATCTGAGATTAACCGGATATCGCTCAAGACCTTCTACGGTTTCGGTCACATTCATACCGCCCACGGCAGTCATGATCACATCCTGCACATCTCCCACGGTCAGGCCGTATCGCGCAATATGATCCCTGCGGATATCAAAATCCAGGTAATTGCCGCCGGTGACCCGCTCGGAAAAGACGGACAGGGTGCCGGGGATTTCCCGGACAACCGCTTCAATTTGTACCCCGATGTCACTTAATACATTTAAATCCGGTCCCATGAGTTTAATTCCCACAGGCGTTTTAATCCCGGTGGACAGCATGTCGATCCGGGTTTTAATGGGCATGGTCCAGGCATTGGTTAAACCCGGGAACTGGATTGCCTGGTTCAGGTCGTCAGCAAGTTCATCGATCGTAATATGGCGTTCTTCCGGCCAGATCCATACCAAAGGGACTTTTATCCATTCCGGCCAGTTAGAAAAGAAACGATCAATGGTTTTTTTTCGCCATTCATGTACAACTTTTCCTTTTATAACCTCCGGCCAGATCCATGTGAGCGGTTTTTTGACCCATGGCGGCCATTTTGAGAAAATCCTTTTTACAGGTATCAGCTCATATTCCACTTCCGGCCGGAGCATGATGGTTGTTTCAATCATGGATAAAGGCGCAGGATCTGTGGCGGTTTCAGCGCGTCCGATTTTACCATACACGGTTTTGACTTCAGGAAAACTTTTGATTATTTTATCTGTTTGCTGCAGCAGTTCCCGGGCCTTGGTGATTGAAATCCCGGGAAGGGTGGTGGGCATATACAAAAGGTCCCCTTCATTTAACGGCGGCATGAATTCACTTCCCAGACGCGTTGCCGGGAAATAAGTCATCCCAAGAATCAGGATTGCGATCAACACCGTTGTTTTTCTGCGCTTTAAGACCAGGTTAATTATCGGGCGGTAAATCCACACAAAAAAATGACTGATGGGATTTTTTGTTTCAGACAGGATTTTCTGAGGGATCAGACAAATTACCGCAAATATTGTGGCCATCATGGCTGCGGCAAGGCTCCAGTCCGGAAGTGGAATGCCGGCCATACCTGCAATAACAACGATCAGAGTGGGGCCCAAAACAGCAGCGATCCATATAAGCCTTTTTTGCTTTTTAGTGATGTCAGCACCTAAAGGCTTTTCACGGACGAAAAATGTCATGAGGATCGGGATGATTGTAATGGCCAGCACCGATGACGCTGCCAGTGCAAACGTTTTGGTATATGCCAGGGGCTTGAAGAGGCGGCCGGACTGCTCCTGTAAGGAAAATACCGGTAGAAAAGAAACCGTAATAATCAACAGGCTGTAAAACAAAGCAGGCCCCACTTCTTTGGATGCCTCCAGAATGATTTGCGCGTGGGTTTTTTCCCCGCGATTTCTTTCAAGGTGTTTGTGGGCGTTTTCCACAAGCACAATGGACGCATCCACCATCACCCCGATGGCAATGGCGATCCCGCTGAGACTCATAATGTTTGCATTAATATCTAACGGATAAATAATAATAAAAGACATCAATACGCCCACCGGCAGAGTGAAAAGTGCCACAAACGCGGACCGGAAATGAAGCAGAAAAATGATACAGATGATCGCGACAACGACCATTTCTTCGATAAGCTTTTTTTGAAGCGTTTCAACGGCCCGTTCGATCAGTCCTGACCGATCATATCCCATTTCAACAATAACCCCTTCAGGGAGTCCTTTTGCCAGTTCATTGAGTCGCTGTTTAACATTTTTAATGACTTCAAGAGCGTTTTCACCGTACCGCATGACTACAATGCCACCGGCTGCTTCCCCCTCTCCGTTCCAGTCTAAAACACCGCGTCTGAGTTCAGGACCCAGGTGAATGTCCGCGATATTTTTTAAAAGAATCGGTGTGCCTTTTACATCTACGCCAACAGCTACCATTTCAAGGTCTTCAACGGAACGAATATATCCCAGGCCCCGGACCATGAATTCGGTTTCTCCCATTTCAATCAGCTTTCCGCCAACATCTTTGTTGGAGCGCTGAATCGCCATTCTTACTTTGCCAATTGGCAGATTATAGGCAAGCAGTTTGTTGGGGTCAACTTCCACCTGGTATTGCTTTACAAAACCACCTAAGCTGGCTACCTCGGCAACGCCGGGCACGGCTGTTAATTCATACCGGAGATACCAGTCCTGGATACTGCGCAACTCAGACAGATCATGTTTCCCGGATGTGTCTTTTAACACATATTCATACACCCAACCCACACCGGTGGCATCCGGGCCGAGGCGGGGAGTAATGCCTGACGGGAGGCGGCCGGAAACAAAATTAAGATATTCAAGAACCCGGGACCGGGCCCAGTAGAGATCGGTGCCGTCTTCAAAAATGATATATACAAATGATAGTCCGAAAAAAGAATACCCACGAACAACTTTCGCATAGGGGACACTCAGCATGGCGGTAGTCAGCGGATAGGTGATCTGGTCTTCCACTACCTGCGGGGCCTGGCCGGGATAATCCGTATAAATAATCACCTGGACATCCGACAGATCCGGAATGGCATCTACGGGGATGGCCTTTAATGCAAGTATTCCGCCGGCGATTATCGCAATGGTTGCGAGAATCACAATAAATTTATTTTTGAGTGACCACTCTATGATTTTTTCAATCATGAGGCATTCCTTAGTATGTTAACCAAATATTTTTTTTTTTATTCGTTCATCATTCGTTAGCTTA
>JAJRPH010000297.1 GCA_024280875.1 Deltaproteobacteria bacterium
CCTCTTTTTGAATAAACAGGTCTTTGGCAGTCAGAAAATAGGGTGGGGCCGGCGGTTTTTGATCAATCAGCGGTCTTTTTTTTCTCCATCTCAGAATCATAAGTCAGTACCGTTAGATATGTATTTTGAGGTTGAATTTTTTCTGTATGCGCTATCCCAATATTTTTTACAAAGCCGTCATATTTGATAGTCTCGTAAAAAGTCAGATTTCGACGGCAAAGTATAAAAGCTCCAAATTCAAGGCGCGCAAATCCTGTGTAATGATTTGTACTTAGCGTACCATGAAGCCGCGAAGGATGCAGCGCAACACAGAATTTGGACTTTTTACAAAGCCGTCATATTTTATACATGAAATTTCGGTAGCTGCCCACCTGTTTTTTAAAAAAATGACATTGAAAATCTGATGACTGCTTAAATTTTGTTCACATGTCATTTAATGCCTCTATGGTGACGACAATGCGTACATCTTTGCCGACCACGCCCATAGCGGCAAACTTTCCGGTTCCGACATTGTAATCCAGGCGATTGATGGTGAAATCCGCCTCAAACCCTGCCACCATCTGTCCTTTTTTCAAAGGATTTTCCTGCATACCATAGTAAGTGAACAGCACATTGATTTTTTTTGTAATATCCTTGATGGTGAGATTCCCCTCTATGATGTATTGATTCACTTTAACCAGTTTGACGCCCGTGCTTTTAAATGTCATGAGCGGAAATTTTTTAACCGCAAAGAAATCATCCGACCGCAAATGGTTGTCACGCTTGGTGATATGGGTATTAATGCTGTCGGTCTTGATTGCAAATTCAACGCTTCCGGCTTTTGGATTGTCCGGGTCGAGTATCAGGGTACCGGAAAAATCGTCAAACAGTCCCCGCACCGTGGCATAGGTATGCTTCACATCAAATAGATGCTGGAATGGCCCTTGTCAATTTCCCATTTTTCAGCCTTTGCCAGCGCTGAGTTTGACCAGACAAACACAGAAAGAATAATGGCAAGAATACTTGTTGTTTTTTTCATGGGTTGCCTCCTTTACGAAAGAAACAGTTTGGTCGGCCTTCCACCCATGAATAAATCGTTTTCATCAACCATTGCTCAAGTTCTTTTTGTATGTAAAATTTCGGCATCAACAGAGAGTCGTTGGAATCGATGATCCCTTCTTTTATGGCAATGTCCGCCAGCAATGTGTCCGGTAAATCCTTATACCGGTGGTGATCTTCATGGCGTTGGGTATTAAATCATCTATAAATTTAAGGCTTTGCATTACCGTTTGTCGGGTTTCTCCAGGGCCTCCGAGCATCAGGAACCCCATTTGCGCAATGCCGTATTTTTTGAGCATGTCCGACGTTTTACGAATATCTGCCATATTAAATCGTTTATTAAAATGTCTAAGAATTTCGTCAGACCCGCTTTCAAACCCCAATGCCACTTCCCGACATCCAGCGCGTGCCATTTTTTGCACCAGTGGTTTCATTGATTTTGGAAGGGTATAAAATATATCGCCAGTCAATATTGAGTTTTTCGGATATGATTTCGTCACACAGCGCTTCCGCATAGGAGGGCGGCATGTTGATGGTTTCCGTGTTTGCAGAAATTAAAAGTACTTTCATGAAGTCAAATTTACCTTTTCATCGGATTTTTACTCGATTCTTGATTCGGGGGGCGCAGTCCAGTCCACCATTTCTTCGGAAAGCACAAACCGGAGATCATCAAAATTCATTGAGCGGACATCTTTAGGCATCCAGTGGTATTTTTGAACCAGGTAAAAGTTGATGGCTTCCATTCCATCCAGCTCTTTGTAGCCTTCCCGCTCAGCTAAAAAATTGCCGAAAAGTTCAAGAAAGTAGGCGAGATTGCCCTGTGCCGCGTATTTCTGCTTTAAAATTTTGTAGCGTTGCTGTGAGTATCCCATTTTAATGCTCCTTTCAGCTTTTTTGGATGGTTCTGTTTTATGAACCGGTTTATAATTTTTAAATTTAATGATTAAAATACCGATGAGAGGCCACTGAACATAGCCGCAGACAGACAGCAGCAGGAGTTGAACGATAACTGCGGTGCCGGGGTTTAAGAATTTGACCAGTAAAGAGCAGGGAAGGCCAAAAAATAATAATAAAAATTCCGCTGATTTAAAGCTTTCAGGATGAAGCATATACAGTAGCCATGCGATTGCAGCAATCGCCGTCCATACTACATATCCAAGGACCATCCCTTGAGCGGTCAGCGGCAGGTTTTTTAAATTAAATTTCATTCTGTCATTTCAAACATTATGCCTGGAATGTCATCAGCCAAGCTGTTCATGGCCTTCCCAGTACTTTGTTTCCAGATCCCGCTTGATAATTTTTCCATCAATATGCCGTGGCAGTTTTTCGTAAAATTCGACTTGATGAGGAATTTTGTACCCTTTCAAGCCTTTTTCCCTGCAATAATCCTGAATTTCTTTTTCGGACAGGGCCTCCCCTTCTTTTAACTGAATGCAGGCCAGCGGTATTTCGCCGAGATCCGGATGGGGCGCCCGGATGACCGCGGCATCATATACTTTGGGATTCATAAACAGGAAGCGTTCAATTTCGATTGGGAAAATATTGACCCCGGCACAGATAATCATTTCCTTGACCCGGCTGGTGAGATATAAAAAGCCGCCTTCATCCTGATGACCGATTAGTCCGTCATCATACCATTCCTTCCCGTCAATCATTCGTTGGGAATCTTTTAATTTTGTTTCTGTCCCCGGGTATCTCAGCGACATGGTGGCCACCGAGCGTCCGAATATCATGCCGTCCTTTCCGGTTTCCGTTTCCTTTTTGGCAACTTCATCATAGACCAAAATGTCTCCGCACCGGGGTTTTCCGACACTGTGGATACGCTTCGGGTTTTTAATATAATCATCCGGGAGCAGGAGGGTCAGCAGGGCGGATTCCGAACTGCCGTAGTATTCATGGAACACCGGTTTTTTTGCTCCCTGAGCAGTAAATAGTTTATTGATGCCGGTTTTTGCTTCCGGCGGGCAGGGAGCTGCCGCGCTGATCAGGGTGTGCATGGAACTTAAATCATATTTTTTCTTGATATGATCAGGAAGTCCCATGATTCTCTGGATAATTGTGGGGACAACAAATGACCAGGAGATGCGTTCTTTTTCCACCATCTTCAAATACGATTCCGGGTCGAATTTCCGCATGGGAACCGCGGTGGCGCCGAGCATGATACAGGGCGCAAATCCGGCAGCGGTGCCGGCGTGATACATGGGGGTTGGGATCAGGGTCCGGATGTTTTTCCCAACAGGGTCCCTGATTTTGTCGCCGCCGTAATAATACAGATAGCTGAATTGGCGGTTCATGTACTGTACGTATTCATCGAGAGAGGCCCTCGGCGCTTCG
>JAJRPH010000298.1 GCA_024280875.1 Deltaproteobacteria bacterium
CATGAAGAAACGAAGGATGAAGCGCAACAAAGAATTTGGACTTTTTACGAAGCCATCAAATTTATACATTCTAATACATACTTTCAATTTCCTTCGCATATTTATCATTGACGATTCTTCGTTTCAACTTCATGGTAGGCGTCAACTCTTCTCCTTCAATGGAAAGCTCTTCGGGCAGAATAACAAACTTTTTAATCGTCTGAACACGGGCCAGGGTATTATTGACTTCATCCAACTTACCCTGGATATATGCGTTGAATTTTTTACATTTTGCCGCTTCAGCCGCATTTTTTGCAGGGCTGCCGGCTTCATCAGCCGCCACCTGTGCGACTTTTTCAGGATCAAGGGTAAACAGCGCCGTTAAATACTTTCGTTTATCTCCAATGACCACCACCTGACTTAATACCGGAATTGCTTTTATTTTACCTTCCAAAACCTGGGGCGGAATATTTTCACCCCCGGCTGTGATTATCAGCTCTTTCTTGCGATCAGTAATTTTTAGAAAGCCTCTGTCATCTATGATACCAACATCCCCTGAATGAAGCCATCCATCTTTATCAATAGCTTCCTTTGTGGCTGCTTCATTTTTAAAATAACCTTTAAAAACATGACGACCACGCATCAGGACTTCTCCGTCTTCTGCAATTTTCATTTCCGTTCCTGGAACAGCCGGACCAGCCCACCCGGTTTCATATTTGAAGGGTTCGGGAAGAGACACCGTTCCCGGACCGGTACACTCACTCATTCCATAGACTTCCGTAATCGGGATTCCCAGGCTTAAAAAGAATTCCAAAGTGTCCATTGAAATCGGCGCAGCAGTGGAAATAAACAGCCTGCACCGATCAAGCCCGAGTTTTTCTTTGACCTTTGAGAAGACCAGTTTATTGGCCAAGCCATATAAAAACGGCATAGACTGTCCCTTTTGAAAGGCATATCCGCCGACAAGGCCTTTCGCTCTCGCCCATGCGGCAATCTTTTTCTTTAGCGGCGAATTCTGCGCGCCGGCTGTCATCATTTTTGCCTGGATCTTTTCCCATACACGGGGAACACCGACAAAAAGAGTTGGATGAACCTCGGTTAAATTGTCTCCCAGTTGATCAATGCTTTCTGCAAACCAGACCGTACAGCCAAGAGTGTATGGACCATGAAGGCTGACTGCTTGCTCAGCAATATGGCTTAAAGGAAGGTAGCTGATAATCTGTTCTTCGTCTGTTGCATCAAGGACCTTTAACATCTGGGTGGCTACCCACATAATATTATCATGACTGATCATAACCCCTTTGGGATCGCCGGTTGTGCCGGAAGTGTATATCAGAGTACAGCAGTCATCCGGTTTCTGGGCCTTGATTCGCTTTTCAAGTTCATCTTCGGAAACCTTTTCAGCAAGTTTTGATAAATCCTCCCATGAATAAACATTTTCATCAGAATCAGATCCGTTCATCAAAACAATCGCCTTTAAATCCGGGAGCTGATCGCGAATCTGTTTAAATTTTGCCAGCTGCTCCGCATTTTCAACCACGGCGATATTTGCTTCACTGTGTTCGGCTACGTACTTGCATTGATCGGGACTGTTTGTTGTGTAAATGCCACCCGGAACCCCTCCGGCAAATATACCGGCCAGATCACTGATAAACCACTGTGGGCAATTATTTCCGAGGATACTGACAGCCTTCCCCTTTTCAAGACCAAGGGCAATAAAGGCACGTGCTGTGGTTCTTACCTGCTTATAATAGTCCCCCCAGGTGGTTTCTTTCCATTCACCGTTAATCTTTGTTTTCAGCGCAACTTTGTTTCCAAATTTATCTACAGTGCTTTTCATAACTTCCATGATCGTTGTTTTCATATACCCTCCTTTAATTGCAATAGATGATGGTAAATGGTTAAAACAAACCAATCAAAGCGCAGAATCATACAAGAATCGACTTTAATTGATAAAAATGAAAATAATTACAAGCGCCAATAATTAACGCCGGATTTTTGCACCTCAGAAACATCAAGTATAGATTTAATGTCTACGATGCAACCATTTGGATTCAAACGGTTTAATAATTTATCAAGTGGCATGCTTTTATATAATTTGTGCCCCACGGCAATGATCACGGCATCAAGCGCCGTCATTTCTTCCAAAGGACTTAAATTAATATTGCAAAAACTTTTTGCATCTCCGGTATCAGCAAACGGATCATGGACAACAGGCTCAAGTGAGTAGGATTTTAACTCCCGAATAATATCAATCACCCTTGAATTTCTTAAATCCGCACAGTCTTCTTTAAAAGTCAGTCCGAGAATTCCCATCCGGGCACCCTTAATATTCATACCGGAACTGGCCATAAGCTTGATTGTCTGTTCCACAACGAATTTACCCATATTATCATTAATCCTGCGTCCGGCCAGAATCACCTCCGGGTGATATCCTGCGGTTTCCGCCTTATAAGTCAGGTAATACGGATCTACGCCGATGCAGTGCCCACCCACCAGGCCGGGACGAAACGGCAGGAAATTCCACTTGGTAGCGGCAGCTTCCAGCACATCAATAGTATCTATGCCTAATTTATCAAATATTACAGCGAGTTCGTTCATCAAGGCAATATTAAGGTCACGCTGGGTATTTTCGATGACTTTTGCGGCTTCAGCGGTTTTAATACTCGGGGCACGATACACACCTGCCGTTATAATTGTACCATAAAGATAGGCCACACGATCAAGAATTTGATCCGTGTCCCCGGAAACCACTTTAATAATATTCGTCAGCGTATGTTCCTTGTCACCGGGATTGATCCGTTCCGGTGAATATCCCACATTAAAATCCCGCTTCCATTTCAGGCCGGAAAATTTTTCCAGAATCGGAACACATACTTCCTCGGTCATTCCCGGATAAACCGTTGATTCGTAAATCACCACCGCGCCTTTTTTCATATATTGTCCGGCGGTTTCAGTTGCACTTTTTAAGGGGAACAAATCCGGTTGACGGGCATCATCAATGGGGGTGGGAACCGCCACAATAATGTAATCTGCTTTTGAAATATTCTCAGGGTCTGTGGTATATTCAATCTTGGTAGCGGCTTTTAATTTCTCTTCCGAAAGCTCACCGGTAGGATCCACATGATTTTTAAAAGCGTTGATACTGTTAATTTTTAAATCATATCCGATGGTGGGATATTTTTTCCCGAATTCTACAGCTACCGGTAGCCCAACATATCCCAGTCCGATAAC
>JAJRPH010000299.1 GCA_024280875.1 Deltaproteobacteria bacterium
ATTTTTCCATAAAAGGAATATCATGGATTTTGGAGATGTAATATTTTTCATTGTTTTTGCAATCATTATTATTTCCAATATAATGAAACAATTGAAAAAAGCCGGTAAGCAGACATCCGGTAATCAAACAGCCGGAAAAGAAACAGCCGGGAAACAACCCGAAAAAAAATCCGGGTGGAAGAGCGTGCTGGAGCAATTGCTGAAAGAGGCCCGAAAGCAGATGGAGAATGCTGCTGAACCGGAGTCAGCGGGCACACCATTAAAACATTCCACCGGGTGGGAAGATATCATTTCAGGAACCGATTCCAGCGTAAGGCAGCCAGTGAAACCGCCGGAAAAGGAAAAAGTCGTCCGGCAGCCCAAACAGCCGATTATTCATGATGATCCGGTTCGGGAAATAGCAGAGTTTTGGCCGGAGTGCATGGCCTGCGATGAACCCATGAAAGAGGTTGAGGACCTGGGAATTGATAAACGAAAGGGGCTGATTTACTGTGACAATTGCGGTGAACAGCATAAATATCAGATTCTGAATGGTGAATTGACATTAGAACAGGTATTCAGCCAATCTCTTATAGGGCCTGAAAGAAGGTACCATTCAGTTGCGAAAAAAAGCCGGGCATATGAAAGAATGCCTGATGACCGGTACCAGGCAGCTGCTCCGGGCATTGGCGAAATGGAAATTACTCGTCAACTGTCTCAGGAAGGTCTCAGGAATGCGGTGGTATGGTCGGAAATACTGGGTTTACCGCTTGCATTGCGGGATCTGGAAGGGTAAGAGGGCTTGGTATTCGAGCCTGAACATTTTTCTAACAAGTTGATATTGCGATAAATCATAAATAAAACCACAAAAGCGAAGAAGGGTTGATTTTTTCTTGGCTTTTGTGGTTTTTTTGTGGTTAATCCATTGTTAATGGTATTGTTTCAGTCCTGACTGGATGATTTTAACTTTTGGAATGTTTTATGACATTTACTAAAAGCGGTGAGCATGTGAATGGTTGTAAATATCAACAAAAAGTAAAACAGGTTTATCGAAAGTCCCGATGGATGTGCCCGGTACTCCAAGTGCTATGTCTGCTAATCTTAGGTGCCTTTTGGACCGGGATTTCATTTGCCGGTCAAAAGACATTGAAACGCGATATTAATAATGACGGCGTTATTGATCAGGTCGCATATATTGACGCAGATGGAAATGTTACAAGGCTGGAAACCGACAAGGACGCAGACGGCAATACGGAATCGATTCAATATTACGAAAATGGCACCCTGGTCCGGGCGGAAAGAGATACAAACGGCGACCAGGTAATGGATATCCGGAATTATTTTGATCATAGCTGCCGTATTTCCCAGGAGAAGATGGATCCAAAAGGAAATGTAATTTCTGTGATCATGTTTGATAAAAATGAAAAAATTTCAGAAGTAAAAAAAGATACCAACAAAGACGGAACATTTGATCAGCATTTTTTTTATAAAGCCGGCATCCTGACATCTTCCTCCAGTGATGAAACAGGAGACGAAAAAATCAATGTCTGGAAAACCTATCATAACAAACAGGTGGTATATAAAAAGATTGATGAAAACGGAGATGGGTTGCCGGAAGAGGAAATATTTTATAATCAAAAACAGGCTCCTGAAAAAAGCCGTCATGATTTTGATAACGATGGGTATCTTGAAACATTTCGTGAATACAGCAATGGGAAGCTGGTGACTGAAAAAAAGGATTTAAACCGGGACAGCGTGTTTGATTTGAGGGTTGAGTACCAGAACGGGGAAAAAATTATTGAAACCCTGGACTCGAATTTTGACGGAACAATTGATATGAAAACCCGTTATAAAAACGGCAAAAGAGTCATACTGAAAAAAGACACGGATTATGACGGTGTCATGGATCGCACCGTGTTTTTTGATGATGATGGAAATCCTGAAAAAATCGTTATAGATACCAATGCGGATGGCGCTCCTGACCAGTGGCAGTTTTATTGCCGGGGATCACTGGAACGGTTTGAACAGGACAGGAATCATGACGGCAAAACGGATTTGAAAATATTTTATACCAACGGGGAGAAACAGCGGCTGATCAAGGATGATGATTTTAATGGTTTTTTTGAAATAAACCAATGGTTTGATCGCGATGGCTGGAGTGTAATTATAGAACTCGATTCAGATGAAAATAAAATTGTTGATTCAATTTTTTTCTATACCGCAGAAGGTCTGTCAAAAAAAGATATTGATGAAAACGGCGATGGGCGAATCGATTTTTGTGAATACTATGATCACAACGGACGAATGATAAAAAGTGAAGAAGCCGTTGATGGTGCCGGGTGTTTAAACATGGCCTGGTATTATGATGCATCGCAATTGCCGGTCCGTGCTGAAAAAGATACGGATGCCGACGGTCGGCCGGATATCTGGTATTTTTATATCGACAACCGCCTGGCAAATGTCCGGGAAGACACCAATCATGACGGCAAAGCTGATGTTTGGGAAGAATATGGCGCATCGGAAGAAATGATCGGGCGGTCAAAGGATTTAAATTTTGACGGCATTCCCGATATTAAAGAGGATTTTACAAAAGCAGATCCAATACGATAAGCGGAGGTTGTATCCATGTTGGAATTTCTGGCAAAGGGCGGTGTGTTGGTTGGACCGATTCTTTTATGTTCAGTCTTGGCCCTGGCAATCTTTATTGAACGAATGATACGTTTTTCCCTGATGCGGAGCCGGGGCGCAGGGTTGGCGGACAAAATAATCCGTCTGTTGAGAACCGGTGATGCAAAGGCTGCTCATGAAAAAGCGATCAGCAGCAATTCTCCCATGGGTCGTGTACTGGCCCAGGCCATTCGGTTCAGGGATCGGGACCGGGAGATTCTGGAGACGGTCATCGTTCATGCCACGGAAGAAGAAGTAAGAGGGCTTTCATCTTATCTCCAGGCACTTGCAACAATAGGCAATATTGCCCCTTTGCTGGGACTGCTTGGAACCGTGATGGGAATGATTAAAGCGTTTATGGTCATTCAGCAAATGGGTGGCAAGGTGAATGCGGCAGTGCTGGCCGGGGGGATATGGGAAGCTATGCTGACAACCGCACTGGGCCTGGCGGTGGCGCTCCCGACTATGGTGGCCCATAGTTACCTGTTTGCACGTGTAGACAAATATGAGGCCCGCTTAAACGATGGGGCGGTTAGGTTTATGACGGAGCTGGATCATAAATAGGGAGTTTATCATATGCTGGTTCATAAAAAACAACGAACCCGGTATCAGATTCAGGTGCCCCTGACGTCGTTGATTGATATTGTATTTATGCTGCTCATTTATTTTCTGCTGACCACAAATTTTATTGTGGAGCAGGGGATTGACGTTAATCTGCCTGATGCCAAAGCTTCAGCTCCCCAGACCCGGCAGGAAATAACGGTTTATATTGATCAAGCCGGAATGATATATCTGGGAAAACAGCCGGTTGAGTTCAATGACCTGTTTGATCGCCTGCAGGAACGGATCAGGGAAAATCCGGAACAGCTGGTGGTCATTAAAGCTGATGGGGCGATAATACTAGACCGGGCAGTACAGGTGATGGATATTGCGCAGGCCGCCGGAGCCCAAAAACTATTCCTTGCCACAGAGAAAGTGAATTAATCCTTTCCTGGTTCGCTCATTTTCTGCGTTATAAAGCGCTCGCAGTATAACAAACACGGCGTCGCACTTTATGCCTTGAAAATTAACGAACCAGAAAAGGATGATATCCGGACAGTAACGTTGTAGATGTTGTTGAGGAAATACTTGGTCGACGAGAACATACATAAAGAAAAATCAAACTGGCTGTTGTATGGTTTGATTGCTGTGTCAATTGTGATTCATGCGGCTTTTTTTCTTGAAGCTTCGGGGCGGTTTAGTTTTAAAAAAATATCATATATTGAGGTCGGGGTTCGGAAAGAAGTAAAATCGCAAACCCGGCAGGTCCCCCGACCCCGGGTGCGTCATGCGGCGGCTGACATGCTTAAGAAAAATTCAGCGCGCGTTTTGCCGGATTATACGGTTCCGGTCATCGAACCGGTACAGGAGCCAGTTGAAAATTTCAATCTTAACGAATCTGTTCCGGAGTCCGCATACCTTTCAGAAGAGATTCCCGAAGATGTTAAAATGGATGTGGTCGAGTTCTCTTTGCCGGAGGTTGAAGAGACCGGAGGGTTCGGTTCCCGGATGGATTATCTGGATATGGTTCGGCTCAAAATTGAAAGTCGTAAGCAGTATCCGCCTTTTTCCAGGCAGAGAAATATTGAAGGGCTGGTGACTGTGAAGTTTATGATAGGGCCGGACGGTTTTATTTCCGGCTTAAGCGTGGTCAGGAGTTCAGGGTTTGTCTCATTGGATGAGGCAGCGGTTGCCGCTGTAAACAGTGCGGCGCCGTTTTCGCCGCCGCCTGATAAATATTTTAAACAACAGGTAAGGGTGAAGGTGCCGATTGCATTTGAGTTGATTAAATAGGAGAAAAAAAATGAAAATAGAAGTTTCAGGAAAAGGCGGGTGTGGGAAAAGTACATTGTCGGTATTGATGGCACGGTCCATGAAAAAACTTGGGTATCGGGTGCTCCTTGTTGATGGGGATGAATCTAATATCGGTCTTGAAAACCTGACAGGGATAGCGGAAACGATTCATCTGCTGGATTACCTGGGCGGGAAAAAAGAGTTTAAGGCAAAATTAAACCAGACCATGATGATGGACAATCCGGCTGGATTGTTTTCCGGGAAACAGACAATCGATGACCTGCCAAAAGAGTGTATTGCATCTTCAGAAGATGGTGTTGAGATGCTGGTGATTGGTAAAATTCATCATATCGGGGAAGGGTGCGCTTGTCCCATGGGGGTCTTGTCAAAGAAATTTCTGGCCAGTCTTGAAACCGGTGACAAGGAAGTGATCCTGGTGGACTCCGAGGCAGGTGTGGAGCATTTCGGTCGGGGGATTGTCGGGGAATGCGATTTGATCTTAGGGGTCATTGACCCCACCGCCGAGTCATTTCAGCTGGCAAAAAAAATGACCGAGATGGCGGCAAATGCCGATAAAGAGATTTGTTTAGTTTTAAACAAGGTGGAGCCTGCCATCGAGGACGTGATGAAACAGCAGCTAGATGGCGCAAAAGTGATCGGAATGATTCCTAAAGATCATTCAATATTCATGGAAAGCCTTGAAGGAAAGCAACTGACAAAAACATTGCCGGAAATAGATGAGATTTGCCGGAAAATTTTGATGAATGATTAATGCTTGATTTCATAAATATAGTCATGAATACCAGGTGTTACACATGGTTCATGGGGACGTCCCTAACTTATTAACTTCATGCCCATATCGACACGACCGTTACGCGAAGTGGGCGAAAGCATAGCTTCTCTGGCGTACCGGTTCAATCTTTTAGGAGGGGCCGTAAGCGAGTCGGTTAAGCGGGGGGCGAGATTACCGAAAAGGGAGGGCATAAACTTATTTAAGTTAATAAGTTAGGGGCGTCCCGGTTATCCTTGTCCGAAAATTGTTCCTATGGCTGATCTCGTAATGACAGTTTCTAATGGTTTATGAAACGCGGTTAACATGTTCCACCCTTCGCCTCCATCCAATGTTAATCCATCAGACACTTACGTATAGTTTTACCCTCTGTTC
>JAJRPH010000300.1 GCA_024280875.1 Deltaproteobacteria bacterium
CCACCACGATGCGGTTTAATCTATGCTCAATGATTGCCTTTTTGATCTCAGACAGGCTGGCATCAGAGCAGGCATACATTGAATGGGTTGCCAGGATTACGTGTGTTTCACCGGAAACAGCCTCGGTCACCTTTTCCACATCCACGGTGGATGCAATGTTAGTACCGCAATGACATACGAATACACCGATTCTCGGTTCTTCGTCGGTGATATCGTGTTCTATCGGATACTCTCTTTTTGTTACCAGTGTATCCCGCACCTGGGAGAGCAACTCCATGGACATGGCGGCTGCGGCACTGGCCTGGGTGACGGTTTCGGGGATATCTTTGGGCTCCTGAAAGGCGCCGGCAACAAATACACCCGGCCGTGAAGTTTCAAGGGGACTCAAACGGTCTGTTTGACAGAATCCGAATTCGTTTAGCTGGATTCCCAGGCGGGAAATAGTGTCTGATACCGTCGGTTTAGGATCCAGGCCTACGGATAGCACAACAAGGTCAAACTCTTTCTCTTCTGTTTTAAAGTTGTCATTGACAAACCGAAGCCTTAAGTCTTTTGTTCCGGGGATCTCAACAACCCGTGAGGGCATGCTTTTAACATAGTTTATGTTATCCTGGCTTTTTGCCCGTTCATAATACGGGTCAAAGCCTTTTCCAAAAGCACGGATATCCATATAGAAGATGGTTACATCCAATCCGTCTACATGCTCGCTGGCGACTATAGCCTGTTTGGTGGTTGCCATGCAGCAGATCGAGGAACAGTATTCATTATTACATCTTGAGTCCCGTGATCCCACACACTGTATGAATGCAATGCGTTTGGCTTCACGCTCGTCAGATGGCCGCTGAACATGACCTTGAAAAGGTCCTGCCGCTGAAAGCATCCGTTCAAACTGGACACTGGTCAGCACATTGACATATCGGCCGAAACCGTATTCACCCTTGACCTCTGCCTGAAACTCCTGGAAACCGGGGGCAAGTATAACTGAACCCACGTCAAGAGAGAGGATCTTCTCCGGCATATTATGATCAATGGCTTTTTTTTCACAGACGTCTACACACTCTCCGCATTCAGAGCAAAGCGCACAGTTTAAGCACCGTGCGCATTCGGCAATAGCTTCTTCTTCAGAAAAGCACATTTCAATTTCCGAAAAGCTGCTGACACGTTCGGAAACTGGCCGTTCTTTGGCGGTTGCCCGTGCCTTTTTTTCAATATTTTTTCCTATGAAAAGCAGGTCTTCAGGTACAGGATCTAGGGAGTCCTCAAAACGGGGTGTTTCGGCATCGATTCCGCGAATGTATCTGTCAATCGATTCCGCTGCCCGCTTTCCAGCAGCAACTGCATCGATCGCCGTTGCCGGTCCGGTGACAATATCGCCGCCGGCAAAAACGCCCGGATTTTCTGTTAAACAATTCTTGTCGGCAATGAGGTTGCCCCATTTGTTAACCTTTATCCCGGAAGCAGAATTAGACAGACGGGTATCCGGCTGGCTGCCGATGGCTAAAATTACCGTATCCGCATGCATCTCAAATTCCGACCCTTCCATGGGAATCGGTCGGCGACGGCCGGAATCATCCGGTTCGCCCAGCTTCATTCGAATACATTTTACTTTATCGAGTTTACCGCTGCCATTGCCGATAAATTCAACCGGGTTTGTCAGAAATTCAAAATTCACGCCTTCTTCCACGGCATGATTAATTTCTTCTGTAATGGCCGGTAATTCCTTTTTGCTCCTTCGATAAACGATCGTGACTTTCTCAGCGCCCAGACGAATGGCGGAACATGCTGCATCCATGGCCACATCACCGCCGCCGACAACGATTACATGCCCTTTAAGTTCGGGCTTATTGTTATTGGTGCTTGCCCGGTACAAAAAGTCAAGACCCTGCTCAACCCCTTCAAGATCATCTCCTTTTACCTGCATGGGTGTACTTTTCTGTGTACCGATACCTACAAATACAGCGTTAAAGTCTTCCTGTAATTTTTCAAAGGAAATGTCTTTTCCAATGCGGCAGTTATAAGCAAATGTAACGCCTTTTCTTCGAATCAGCTCAACTTCATAATCAAGAATATCCACCGGAAGCCGATAGTCAGGGATTCCCCATCGAAGCATGCCGCCGGCTGCAGGCGATGCTTCATATACCGTCACAGCATATCCTCGGTCAGCAAGATCCTGGGCCGCAGTAAGCCCGGATGGGCCGGCACCGATCACCGCTACTTTTTTTGCATCCGGGGAGGGTATTTTCTCTTCAGGGAGGGAGATTTCTCCTGATTGGATCATCTCCATTTCTTTGTCAGATGCAAACCGTTTCAGCTGCCGGATAGCAATGGGTGAATCCACGTTACTTCTGGTACAGGCGGTTTCACAGGGATGTGTGCATACGCGGCCGCAGATAGCGGACAGGGGGTTCCTTTCTCTGATTAATTTTACCGCTTTGACATACTCTTTTTTCTTTATAAGCTGTATATAGCCCTGGACGTTAATATTTGCCGGGCATTTTATTTTACACGGTGCATGGCCGAGTTTAAGAATTCCGGCAACATTCGGTATCGCCTGGGGTGA
>JAJRPH010000301.1 GCA_024280875.1 Deltaproteobacteria bacterium
ACCGGTTAGCCCGGGAACGGAAAAAAGTAAAACAGACCCAGCTTGGGGTAAATATTATCATGGCCAATATTTTCAAAGTATTGCGTCTGCAGCAAAAAAAGGACGCCAAAATTTCGTATAAATACGCCCAGACGATCCGGCGGCTGCAGAAGCTTTCTGACGGCCATCGGGATACAGTGGTCCGATCCTATAAGCATATCGGGAACAAACATAATGGACTTTTGGATGTTCAGATCGAAGAACTCAAAAAAATTAAAATATGCATCATGGACATTCTTTTAAAAGTCGAAACGTCCTTTAAAAACAAGGAAATAGTGAATTATCAGAATATTATCGACCAGTATAAATACATGAGGGAACTGGCCGACAATTTTAACCAGGGACAAATTGAACGCATCCGGAGCGACGAATCCAAAACGCGCCTGAGCATCCTGTTTTACGCCATTGTGGGCAATTGCCTTATGATGGCCAAACAAAACATAAAACTACTTGAAATATTTAATGAATCTTTCAAATTTGATAAAGAATTATCCAACTCATATATTAAACTTGATTCACAATAAATATATATAATCAGGTGAATGGTGAAACTGTTAGACAAAACGCCATTGTCAAAATGGTGGGCTGAGGCCAAAGAGAATTATAATCCGGATGAGATTATTAAGTTTCTCTTAAACAATAAAGACAAGCTGGAAGAATCGCTGGCAAAGCTTGACGGAAAAAAACGCCTGTACAATGCATCGAACAGGATGTTTTCATTTTTTTCACGATTGGCGGGAGTTGCGGACAGGCTATCCGTAAGAGCGCAGCACTATCTGGTACGTTTCTCCTTGTTTCGCGGATTTATCGAAAAAACCAGAGGCTGGAAAAACCATCTGAATTTCAAGGAGTTAATCGAGTTTATCAGGACAAAATTATATTCACTTAGACACGCCCCTCATAACGAAAAAGCCATCAGAATGCTTGAAGAAATTGTGGAGTTCGCCTCAAAGCACGGACTGGATATTAATACCCATTTCCCGGAAGCCAGACAGAAAATCCTTGAAAAGAAAAATCAACTGCTTCAGCACAAATTTTTTCAGGAATTTTCCAAAACCCGGCTGGAACAGCTGCTGGCCATACAGTTTTCTTTTGACCGGTCCATCTTTCCGGTATTACCGGACTCCGCGTTCTGGCACAAATTTTTTGAATTTGCTGAAAAGCGAAAAGTCATTGATATTATTATAGTAAATTCTGACGGCAGCCGGGTTTCTTTTAAAAGCAGTTCTGCTGAAAAAATCGCATCCACAGACACCGTGCAAACACTGCGCAAGCTTTCAGAGATTAAAAATAATGGCCGCCGTATTTTTTTCGTGGGGCATCATGAGGGGTATCTGGGTCCTTATTTTGTCCGAAGCGTGATCCGGAAACTGGGATTTCACAACCTGACTAAAAATTGCAACACCATCGTCGGCCCCCGGATGTTTTCCAATATTGTGTTACGAAACGGCGCGGCAAATGTCGGCAATCTCTTTATTACCGTGCCGTCACAAAAAACAACCGCTATTAAGACCGGGGGACTGGCTGAAGAATTAAAAAAAACCGCCAAACGGACCCAGTGTCTGATCAAATTACCGGATGCAGGTCTGTATTTAATCAAAAAACTCAGCTTTGAAGATTTCATGAGCGCCATGGTCCATGACACACCTGAAAAATTCATGCAGCACACTTCTTTTCTGGATTTGGCAACGAGAAAAGAACTGGCCGCGTTTATGGAATCTGAAAATTTTGCGGACGCCATGAAGGATTTTTCCAGGGAGGATTATTATCTTTTCAAAAATATCATGAAAGAAAGCTTTCTCATATTTCCGGAAGGATCGCGCTCCTATGTTGACCCGGATGGCGGAGTGGTCATAAAATACGTTAATCCCAAATATTTACAGGCTTATATGCGACCCGGCGACTTTATTGCGCCCATTAACTTAGTGGGCGGCTCGGATATTACCCGGGGATGGCACCTGCGTTCGGCTAAACTGGGGATTTCCATGGGAGAGCCTGTTGAAGTAACCACTGAAATGATTAAAAATTATGAGGTGGATGGAATCGACATCATGCGAAAAATTGCGCAACTGCCCAATATCAAAGACGTTCGGTTTAAAGAGGAGATTCAGAATAAAAGGGCAAACAAATGAAACGGTGTGAATGGGCAAACGAAAGTGCGATAATGCAGGCGTATCATGACCATAAATGGGGAGTCCCGGTTCATGATGATCGGAAACTGTTTGAATTTCTAATTTTAGAAGGTGCCCAGGCCGGATTAAGCTGGTCAACGATTCTCAAAAAAGCAGAAGGATACAAAAAGGCGTTTGACAATTTTGATGCAAAAAAAATTGCCGGATATAACGAGAAAAAAATTGCCGACCTGATCAATAATCCTGAAATTGTCAGGAACCGGCTTAAAATCAGGGCAGCGGTCACCAATGCCGCCGCTTTTTTAGATGTGCAAAAAGAATTCAAAAGCTTTGACACTTACATCTGGCAGTTTGTCGATGGCAACCCCATAAAAAATGTATGGGAAAAATTGGCGGATATTCCTGCAAACACCCCAGAATCCAACACTATGAGCAATGATCTGAAAAAAAGAGGTTTTAAATTTGTCGGTTCCACAATCTGCTACGCGTTCATGCAGGCTGTAGGCATGGTGAACGATCATACAGTGGATTGTTTCAGGTATGACCAGGTATAAGCCGGACTTCCAAAAAACTTCCTCCAAATACCTTCCTACCTAATGATCGCTGAAATAAATCGTCGGGTGGAATTCTATCCCGGCAAATCTGCTTCGCTTTCGTCTTTTCCGCGAACACGGGAATCCAGAACAGACCTGACGATATTGGCCAGTTGCGCTTGATTGACCGGTTTCATCAAAAATCCGTCAATATGTAATGCCGATGCACGACTGTCGTCGACCTTTTCAGAAAATCCGGTGCATAAAACCACCGGCATGTCCGGGACGAGTTTCTTGATCTCGCGGGACAACCGGTCACCGGTAATATGCGGCATGGTCATGTCCGTGATGACCAGATCAAATTTTTCCGGACTCCCCCGAAATGCTTCTAACGCTTCCAGGCTGCTCACCCGGGAAACCACCTGATATCCCAGCCGCTCCAGTACCTGTTGCTGCATTTTTAAAATCGTGGGTTCATCATCCACCATCAGAATGTGCTCAGTTCCTGTCGGCAGCGGTTCAAACGTACCGGATGGTTTTCCCAGCGAATACTTCTTGATCAGCGGCAGATACACATGAAATGTGGTGCCTTTGCCCGGTTCACTGTACACGGTAATGGCCCCCCGATACTTTTTCACAATGCCGTGGACCACAAAAAGCCCCAGGCCGGAGCCATCCCCTTTTTGTTTGGTGGTAAAATACGGATCAAAAATCTTCTCCAGATCAGCTTTTAAAATACCGGTTCCGGTATCGCTGACCGTGATGCACACATAATCACCAGGTGTGAGATCAGGATACTGGTTTTCAATATCTTCATCAAAAAAGATTGAATTAACGAAAATCTCTAAAACCCCGGCTTCTTCTTCGGCCATGGCCTGCTTGGCATTGGTGGCCAGATTGACGATCACCTGATGCAGTTGTGTGGGGTCCGCATTCACAATCAGTTTCTCCGGGCACAACGTCTCGTTTATCTGAATGGAGGAAGGAATGGTCGCGCGAAGCATTTTCACGACTTCTTTAACAATGGGGGTAATTTGAACCGGCCGGATTTCTGATTCATCATGCCGGCTGAATGCCAGAATCTGCTGAACCAGATCCCGGGCACGGTTTCCGGCGGTCATAATCTCGGTTAAATTATCATGCAGCATGGTTCCTGCTTCCGTATCATCTAAAGACAGCTCGGTAAATCCGATAATGGCGGATAAAATATTATTGAAATCATGGGCAATCCCCCCGGCCAATGTGCCAATTGACTCTATTCTCTGGGCCTGGCGAAGCTGTTCTTCCAGAAGGGTGCGCTGGGTGATATCCGCAATCGTCTCCACCGCGCCGATGGTCCGGCCGTCTATGTCCCGAAAAGGTGATGCCGCCACAATACAGGATATCTTTTTACCGGCCGCAGTTTCTCGTGAGATTTCATATTCGTCCGGAGTTTCACTGTTAAGGATTTTTTTCAATACACACGATTCAGTTTGGCAAATCGGCCATTGACAAATATCATGACACTTCATCCCGACAGCGGTTTCTTTTTCAATACCGAAAAAATCGGCAAAATGATCATTGACCCGAACAAAATGATAGTCATGATCAATAACACACATGGGAACAGTAGCATTAAATATCTGGGAAAGTTCCTGGTGGGCCTTTGTTACTTCTTCTTCTACTTTTCGATGGTCGGTTACATCCCGAATGATGCCTTCAAAACCAATCGCTTGTCCGTCACCATCAGAAATCATCCGGGAATTAAGACTGCCGATCACTGTCCCGCCTGTTTTCGTGTTAAATTCAACATTGAAATTCTGAACATAGCCGGATTTTATTATTTCCTGGGTAAGCATCTCCCGCGCTTCAGGATCTTTGTAAAAATCCAGCACTGATTGGCCAATCAGTTCATCCGGATCATATCCGATAATATTTTTGACGGAAGGAGAAATCACATGGATAATACCGGTAATATCAGTCTGATAATAGACATCCTGGATGGATTCAAAAATCCGGCGGTATTTTTCTTCACTCTTTTGTAAGGCTTGTCTGTCATGGTAACGGTCGGTGATATCTGTTGCCACATGAATCAGTTTTTCAATCCTGCCGCTTGAAGACATGACCGGTGTGCAAGACACCAGATGTATCCGACCCAAGGCTTCCATGATCATTTCCGCTGGCTCATTTTTTCCGGTTTTCAACAGCATACCGTACGGACAGCATTCCGGCGGTTCGGCTAACTGGTGAAACACTTCATGGCACTTTTTCCCGCGCATTTCATCCATGCTCATTCCGACAGCTTTAAGCGCGGTCTGGTTTGCGCTTATCACATTAAACTCCGGGTCTATGATCATGGCAGGATGACCAATGGCATGGAAAATATTTTCCCAGTCATTTTTGATTTTTTGGAGCCGGTCTGCAGCCTGTTTTTGTGTTTCAATCTCTTTTTCCAAAGCCGCAATTTTTTGTGTCAGATCATTATGGGGGGGGGGGTTATGGGGCATTTTTATTTCCTTACGGTGATGTAATGAAAAATTAGTATAACAATATCATATTGACGGCATGCTGACCGCAATAAACGGTCTGTCCGCAAAGGTTTGACCAGGTAATCATATGCTCCGTATTTCATGGCTTGGACAGCGCTTGACACATCATCTACGGCGGTAATAATAATGCATTCCGTATCCGGTGACTGGTTTTTAATCTGCTCCAAAAAGGAGATACCGTCAATATGCGGCATGATAAGGTCAATCAGTACCAACTCGACACCACCGCCGGTTCCGGCAGTCCAGCGCTCAGCAGCGTGGCTTTGACGCTCAGCAGCAGCCCGGTGTCATCATCCACCGCCAAAATGGGAGTATATGTTTTGGGAACAGAAATCATTTTAATAACCTGTCTAATTTTTTTTACTGGATTTACTATATTGCCTGGATCTTTTCCGGGGTTTCTACTTTAAACCTAAATCCCGTCTTTAAAAAACATATTGCCTACATCTTTGACAAACTGATTAATATCTAAAGGTTTGGAAAAAACATTTATAAAACCGATTTTTTTAATCTCTTCGATCTTCGGACTGTCAGGGCGGCCGGTGATAATAACCACTTTCATCTTTTCCAGTTTTTTTTCCATAATAATCGACTGGCACACTTCCAGCCCGTTCATTTGCGGCATAAACAGATCAAGAATCAAAAGATCCGGCAGATAGGTGCCCAGCTTGATCAGCGCTTTTGTTCCATTAGAGGACATTTTAACAACGTAATTCCCTTCCTGTTTTAACGCCCGGGAGAGCAGTTTTCTTATCGCCGAATCATCATCTACTATTAACACCTTTACCGACTTTTGTTCCGGTTCCATGGGGAGCCGAATTTCAAATTCCGCCCCTTTTCCCGGTTTACTCCGACAGATGATCTCACCGGCATGTGACTGAATCAGGCTGTAGGAGACTGAAAGCCCCAGACCGGTTCCGCCATCTGCCTGCTTTTGTGTAAAAAATGGATCAAATATTTTTTCCAGGGTTTGATTCCCCATGCCTTTGCCGTTATCCTGAACCTGAATAATAATTACTTTTTCTGATTTCAAAAAAGCCGTGCGGATTAAAATTTCACCATGGTCGTGATCAATGGCCTCAATGGCATTTACCACCAGATTCAACACCACCTGTTCAATACTCTGTAAATGGCCTTTGATGGTGGGAATTTTTTCACAAAGCACCGAATTAACAACAACTTTTGATTTTTTAATTGTAGATTGTGCAAGGCGCAGTGCATTTTCAACCGCCTCATTGATGGAGATGTCCGACTTAACCTGTATGCTGGATTTTTTCGAAAAATCCTTTAACCGGCGGACAATCGTCTCCACCCGTTTGGCCGCCATGTCTATATCATCAATCAACTGATCCAGGTTATCATTTATGAAATCATATGTCAGCCCCCCGTACTTTAGATTGGGATGTTTCTCCTCATTAGCTTCCATTACCGGTTTAAAATCATGCCAGATATGCTTAATCAGCGGAATGTTGTACATGACCAGGTTAATGGGATTGTTGATTTCATGGGCCACCCCCGCAACCAGCGTTCCCAGGGCTTCCATTTTCTGGGCCTGAAATAACTGCTCCTGGCTTTTTTTGAGCTGTTCCTCGATTTTTAATTTTTCCGATATGTCCCGGATGGCCGCGAATAATTTTTTACCGGATTCCGACTTAAAACTCCCTGGAAAAAAAGCACCTGGAAAAATGCTCCTGTCTTTTCTCATAAAATGATTCCGGAGGATTTTCTTTTCTTTCTCACCTCTGTTGATCTCACGGATCATCTCTGACAATGTTTGTTCTTTAAACACACACACCTTTTCAAATGACAGGCTCAAAAATTCCGAAACTGAATATCCAAACACCTGGCACGCTGCTGCATTGAAATCTTC
Organism: Deltaproteobacteria bacterium; assembly: GCA_024280875.1. Lineage (GTDB taxonomy): Bacteria > Desulfobacterota > Desulfobacteria > Desulfobacterales > Desulfosalsimonadaceae > SURF-3. The sequence goes on from JAJRPH010000301.1 coordinate 7,103, forward strand.
AATGGCAAGGGAATCAGCATCAAAAATGATAATAGCGTCTGAATCCGTTTCAAAGAATTGTCGGTATTTTTCTTCATTTGCCCGGAGAGCTGCCAGACAAGACTGAAGATCACCGGCCCCTTTCTCAAGAAATTTGATCCGGGTTTTCAGGCGATGGTTTTCTGAATTTTTGGGGGAAGAATCCATATGCCTCAGCCGCGTACATTTTGTACGATATGAATTTTCAGCCTACTCCTGTTTAATGATATTAATTATCCAATCACAAAAACTCCAACAGGTCAAGAAGGTTTCGGAATCATTGATATTCCGCACATGCATCCGGTAACTATTCCACTTTCACCGTCTCTGGTTTCATATTTTTCTTGCGTGTTCATCAAACCGACCCCATAACAAGTTGTCTTTCAAATATTGTTTTGACAATTCTACTTTCTTTTGATAATTTAATTCGGCTGTTTTTATTTTCATAGTTGTAAACTTTTTATTCCGGGAAAAAGATAAAATGCGCTTTATCATAAAAATAGTCAGGCTATCCATTATATGCTTAACATTATCATTAATCACTTCCCCATCAGCATTTTCCGCCGGCTCCGGGAATGCCCTTGATTTTGACGGGATTAACGACCTTGTTCAGGTAAATGATAATAACAGCCTGGATCTGAGCTCCGCAGGAACACTTGAAGCATGGATATACATGTTTGCCACCGGGGATCATGCCGGAATCATCCATAAAGGAGACGGTTCCACCGGTGAGGCATATTCCCTCAGCTTCAGCTTCGGCACATTAAATGATCAGATTCAGCTGACCGTTAATAACGGTACTGCAGACACTTTAACCAGTAACACCAACTTGACGCCAAAAGTATGGTACCATGTTGCCGGGACCTGGGATGGAACAAATATGCGGCTTTATTTAAATGGTGTACTGGATATATCCAAGGCGAGCACGACCTCGGCTCAAAACTCCACCCAAAAACTGATCATCGGCGCCCAGTATGATTTTGGAACAAACCCTTTTTCAGGACAAATCGATGAGGTCCGGGTCTGGAATACAGCCCTTAGCACAGCGCAAATCCAGACGAATATGTGCAAAAAGCTTGTCGGCAATGAAACCAACCTCCAGGGCTACTGGCGGCTTGATGAAACCAGCGGCACCACCTGCACGGATGACTCTCCCAATACCAATAACGGGACCATGACCAACATGGACCCGGCAACGGATCGGATCAACTCCGGCGCGGCACTTGGAGATGCCAGCACTGCTGATTATACATCTCCCACCTCCGTAACCCTCAGTCATTCAGACGGGGACCATATTACCGTTAAAGACATCGCCGGCACTCCTGACGGGGTCCACGTTTATCGTGTGGATGAGGCCCCGAACAATACCGTTAGCCCTGTATTCTGGCGCGGATTTGACTCTGCTCTGCGCTATTGGGGGGTATTTATGACCGGCGGCACGAACACCACCTATACTGTGGAATATGATTATGGCAGCTATCCAGGGATTGCCAATGAGGAATCCCTGGTCTTAGGGTACCGGAAAAACAACAGTGACATGATATGGAAGGACTTAAACGCGACCCTTGACACAACTCTTAATACCCTGACCAGGACCGGTCTGTCGGGCACAGAGTTTATTCTGGGACAAAATGTGGACCCGAGAAACGCCATTGATTATGGTTTCGGAACAGACGATTATGTGGGGATTTCCGACGAAAATTCCCTTGACCTGGGGGCCACCGGGATATTGGAGGCATGGATAAATATCTCATCCCATACAACCAGCGGCGGAATCATCCACAAGGGAGACAATTCCGGCCAGGGGGACGAGAGCTACCTTCTCAGCCTGGGGGCAGGAAGCAACACCATTGTTTTTACCCTTCGTAACGGCTCCGGGACTGACTCCATTACGAGCGCGACCACCTTGAGCACAAACACCTGGTATCACATCGCCGGCGTGTGGGATACTGGTGCGAGTACCAATAAAATGACCATCTATATCAACGGTGTAAGCGATCAAACCGGGGCAAGCGCCAGATCTCCACGGAACTCGGCCGGTGGGCTGAATATTGGGAAACAGTTTACTGCCGGAGCGGGAAGTTATTATCCTTTTGATGGTTTGATTGATGAAGTCCGTGTCTGGAATATCGCAAGAAGTCAAACCGCTATTCGTGACAACATGTGCCGGAAACTAGCCGGTAATGAAGCCGGCCTGGTCGGCTACTGGCGGTTTGACAAGGAGAGTTCGGATACTGCGTGCCCGGACTATGATTTCGGCACCGCAAATGACGGGACTATGTATAACTTCGGCACTGCCGGGGCTGTCCTCACCGCCCGTGTATGCTCACCGGCTCCCATCGGGGATGACAGCGCCTATGGATACGGCACTTCAACCACCATCTCGTCAGCTACTTTAACGCATTCCGACGGGGACTACCTGTTTGCCACTGAAAATACCGGCACCTGGAACAACTCTTTTTCCGGAATTCAGGTATACCAGCTGGATGAAGCCCCGGTCTATCCGCCGGATATCGCCACCAGCCCCTATGCATACTCACCCAACGGCCTGACTCCGCCCACCGGCTGGTCATCCATTGATTATTACCGGTACTGGGGGGTTTTTGTGACCGACTGGACCGTCACGCCGACTTACCAGGTGGTTTACAATTACAACGGCAATCCCAGCGTCCCTACGGATGAAACCGTGCTGGGTCTGGCCAAGCGGGACCAGTACTGCGACCGGACCTGGGCGGACGCGGCAGCCACTTTAAACACAACTGCCAATACGCTGACCAAATCCGGTGAAACCGGTACTGAGTATGTACTTGGCGGCATAACAGCACCACTGGCCATTGCGTTGGCTTCATTTTATGCGGAATTCGACCGATCCAGTGACTGCATCCGGATTACATGGAA
>JAJRPH010000302.1 GCA_024280875.1 Deltaproteobacteria bacterium
ATTAAAAAATCAAAAATAAAACAATCGCTGTAAAATAAATAGAAAAACTATTTTCCAAAATTGCAACTTGACCGGGGTTTATATTTTTAACATATTGATATTTTTCATAAGTTAACCGGACAGCAATGAGTAAATATAAAAAAATTCAATTTAATGATTTTTTATTTTATAAATACCGAAGCAATCTCAGAAAACAGAATATAGGGTAGGGCCGTTTTAATCGGTTCTGCCCTTTATTTTTTTGTGTCAAAAACGATATGCTTTTATAAAAAAAAGAGAAGCGCATGGATACCGGTTCTGACCCAAAAAAAGAAAAATGCCGGAATATTGCTGAAAAGTCGTTTTCAGGCTGGGACGATTTTCAGGAATTTATTAAAGGGGCAAGCCGGTGTCGGAAGTTGATGGATTTAGCGGTTGAAGAAGCCAGTGGGATTATACGGCAGTATCAATAAAGCATCCTCTCTCGTTGGGAGGGGGATGCTTTATTGATGTATTTTATCTGGTGGGACCGGGGATGTCGTAAGTGGTGCAGGAACCACCGGAGCATTTATGGGTGCTTGATGTCACATTTGAAGCTCCGGTGCCCGACCCGCCGCCGGATACGGCAAAGTTGGTCGAACTTAAAACTCTTTGCAGATTTTCAGAACCGCATTTATCGCATTTCATTTCAACTTTTTCATCACTGCGTCTAAACAGAATTTCCTTTTTTTGGCCACAGTCAGAACATTGAAATTCATATATCGGCATGGATTTCTCCTTTGTATAATTTTATTTTAACGCCGTATTGACAAGCGCAATAGTTTTTCATCAATCTGTCAGATATCTTTATTATTATCAAATGATCATTGTCAAGGAACATGAATTATCCGTTGTATGATTTTATTTAACTCATTATCATGGATGGATTCTTGAAAAGTTAGTTGCGGGATAAGATTCTTTTGCAGATGATCTTTATTGAATGTAATTCAGTCAACAGATTCTTTGTGACTTTTCAAGAATCTGTTAAAATTTTTTTATTATAGATAGTTGATCATATTATGACCTGGTTTATGTTTGCTTTTTTAACTGCACTGTCTGTGGGTGTCCATGATACGTGGGTGAAAAAATGGTTTTCCCACCTGACGGCTTATGAGATGTTCGTCTTTCCGCTGTTGTACAGCCTGCCGTTAATCTCGATCAATCTTTTGTTTATCAGCGTTCCAACCCTTGACCGGATTTTTTATATTACGTTTTTAATCAGTTTGCCGCTTAACGCGGTTCCGTTTTTCATGTATATAAAAGCCATTAAAATTTCGCCGTTGTCGCTGACCGTGCCTTACCTGGCATTTACACCGGTATTTATGATTGCTACCGGCTTTTTGGTGTTAAATGAAATCCCGGATATCTGGGGAATTCTAGGAATCGTGGCTGTGTGTATCGGCAGTTATGTATTAAACATAGATCCGAAAAACCGGTCTTTTTTAGAGCCGTTACGGGCCGTTTTTAAGGAAACTGGTTCATGGATGATGCTGATTGTGTCTTTTATTTTCAGCATTTCTGCGGTTCTCGGCAAACTGGCGATTTTTCATTCATCGGTGATGTTTTTTCAGATGTCCTTTTTTGCGGTCTTAAACCTGCTGATCATCATTGTTTTTCTGGTGTTTCGAAAAATTCGGCTAAAAACATTTGTCAGACAGCCGGTGAAAGGTATGGTGGCCGGAGTATTGCTGTATTGTCATATCCTTTTTCACGGATATGGTATATCCATGACCAAGGCGGCGTACATGATGTCTGTAAAACGTCTCAGCATCGTGTTCGGCGTGATATTCGGCGGGCTGGTATTTCATGAAGAGAATTTCCTGATGCGGTTTTTAGGGGCCATGTTGATGTTTTCCGGGGCAATGGGGATTTTGCTGATGGCAAAATAAAAGGATCACCGGTTTCGGGTTAATATACTGGTATCATTATCATAACCTTGGTGTTTATAATTTTTTTAAGAAAGGAGACAGTACAATGAGAGGCGTATTTTTTATTGTCATTTTAATTGCCATGCTGATTGTCGGGATTTTAACCATTAAAGACATGAAAACCGAAACTGACGGGGTGGCTCGGGAGAAAGCGGTTGAAAAGGCGGAAGACGCCACCAAGCAAGCTGAAGAAGCAATGGAACGAATTAAGAAGACCGTCAAAAATATCGAGATCCCTTCGCGTGAATAATGGAAAGAGGAAAAAGGGGCTGATGAAATGAATTGTTAAGATATTTAATAACATTTCTGTTTTTACGATTGTCTAAAAAAAGATACACATGTGTGTATATTTTAACAAGACGCAATGCCCTTAGCCGTTGTCCGTGTTTTGGTGTTTTTATAAACAGTAATAAAACAGATGTTTATTATTTGAGGATATTTGGAAAAAATATCACTATCCTCGCCAAAAATAAAAAGATTGACAATGTTATGCCCGCAACTACAATAAGTCATATAGTTAATGAGGTCCTTTGTAGTAATTTAGACAATATTCAAGAACTCTCAATGTATCCTGCTTAAATTTAAAGACTGAAATGTGGTAGAATCACATAATGAAAGAAACTCGATGGAACATGAAACCAAATAAAGCAAAAGCAATAATGCTTGCTAAGCGTCAATTGCCTGAATTTGTATGTGATGCAGTGAATTTGGAGGGTATTAATTTTACCCTGCCGGAAATCCAAACTTTATTGGATGGAATTACAGTTGGCGGTCATAATGTAACTGACCAGCAAATAGTGCTTAATCAAGCAGATACATGGCGGACGTTATTTAAGTTAATAGAAAATAATCAGTTTGAGGTCACGCTTGAAAAAGTCTGTGCTCTTCATTTAATCGCTGCTAAGAACGAAGCTTTGGAGTGGGGAAAGTTTCGTTCTGGCGGGGTTACTATTGCGGGAACTGACTATATGCCGCCGCAGGCAGATTCGCTACCGGAGTTGTTTGAAAGAATGGTGGATGAGGCATCCGGGATACCAGATATTTATGATCGAGCCATCCATTTGTTTCTTACAATGGCGAGATGGCAATTTTTTTATGATGTTAATAAGCGTATGGGGCGTTTTATCATGAATGGGCTTTTGTTGAGTCGTGGATACCCAGCTATTAATCTTCCGGCGAAGAGGCAATTAGAATTTAATCAATTGATGCTCACTTTTTATGATACTGGCGATCAGAAACAGATGAATACTTTTTTACGTTCCTGCTTAGATGAAAAAGTTATAAAAATCATGAAAGAATAATGATTTAAATATCATTAACATACATTTATTATAAATTCAACAACTTCGAACCAAGTGCTTGAGGGGGTGCGGAGAACTCCGGCGGCGACGCGGCAAGTCTGCTGGTCGCACCACCGAGTTAAAAACAGGCTTCTCTTGGAATCAAAATAATTATACATGGTGCCGATAAGAAGGCCGGGTCTCTTATCCTGCGATTGACAAGATTCATTTGTCGGGAAAGAATCCCGACCTTCAATTTGAAGTTTTTTTTTGCAACCCAAAGCTGATTTTTAAAGGTTCATCAGCCTGCCTCCTTCTACCTTCCACCTATTTATGACAGATATTTTTTCTTTATCTGGGAAATTTCTTTTTTCAAATTGTCACTTAAGTGACTGCATACTTTCTCGGTTGCCTTTGCAACAACCTTGGTTTGCGCCTGGTGGAATTTTTTATAGATGGCTTCAATTTTTTTGAGCGCTTCAGTGAGCATGTCGTCATCAAGCCCTGAGAGATCAATCGGCCCTTTATCCTTGAAATCGGTGGAGTTGAACTCATAGGGGACTTTTCCGGAGATCTTTTCCTTCAGTTCTTCGGGAGGAGGGATTTCAAAATTACCGGTGAGAATATCGTTAAATTTTAAATCAACAATTTCCCTGGCGCATTCCTTGGCGACTTCCCAGTTTTTCTGCAGGTTAATGTTCTCTGTAAAATATTCCATCACTCGGATTTCAAATTCTTTACTTTTCATGCCGGCTCCTTTGGTTGATTGATTTATTAAGAAAAAATATCCGGTTTATCCATTGTTTTTTTTCTAAAATATTAAACCGATTCCCGTTTACATTGATCACCAGATGATCCCCATCCTCTTCTATAATTGATGAAATCTGCATCAACGCCCGTTCGGAAAATTTAATACGCTCATTTTCGTGTGTGACATACAGGTTGTCATCCATGATATATAAATTCACCGGGTTCAGCAGCAGATGTTTCCCGGTATTTAACTTTAGTATTATATCATCATTAACAATAACCGCAAAAACAAAAAGGGCTGTATCTTCATATCGGAAATAAACTTTTTCTTCTATATTGTTTTTGACTTGTGAAAGAAAGTATCCGTCATCATCATTTGCAATCGATTGATGAAAAAGATCGATAATTTTCTTTTTACGAAATTTTCCGCCATCATTGCGCCAGCATCCGGATTTGTCCAGCCAGAATACCGCATCTTCTTTTTTAATGACTATTTTTTTTAACTCTGTTGTCATGGTGTTTGATTTTTATTTTAATTTATAAAACCATGTCCGTTGGCCACGGATCTTTAGTAAATAAATCATATGTTTGATTCGTTTATTTGCAAGGCATAAGCTGTGACGCTGTAGTGTGATAGCGCGAACCGCTTATAACGCAGCAAATAGGCGAATCAGGCATGTGATTAAAAGCTGTACTTGGCTTCAATGAGAATTCTGTCATTTTTTCCGATATGCTGCATCTCCGGCAGATCGCCTGATTGATAGGTGACAATACCAAATAAAACAGACAGGGAATCATTAACATCATATTCTATTGTGTAGCGCTCAAAAGCGCCGTCGTCACCGGTTAAGCCAAATAACGACGCCAGAACGGTCAGGGTAATGGTCTCATTCGCAAACGTTCGGGTAAATCGAAGTGCGGATTGGAACTGATCCTCTGTCGCCTGGTCCGGAAAATGTCCGAGAATGGATTCAAATTCAATTATATGCCGGTTGACCGCTTCAAGACTGATGGTAGTTTCGGAAAAACCCGAATATTCAAAACCTGCCAGCACATCGATACGGTCATATTCTTCCCCGGGTGTATTCACAAATTCAAATCCGTGAAACCATGCGGCTTCAGCCTTTAAAAGCCAGTTTCCCAGAGCGACGTTGGCCGTTGAGCCGACCATCTGCAACCGGTTATGGGCCAGCTGAAATACCGGGATTGGAAATCCTCCGACTGACTCAAAGCGGGGTTCATCATTGTAGAAATCAGCGAAATAGGCAGAAAAATCCCATCCGGAAAAGATGCCGTTTAGCGCGATTGCAAATTCGGTGTTTTCAAGGGTGCTGTCGGGTTTGTCCTCAGGCGGCGCGGCTATGGGAAACGGATAAAAATCACTGTCTAATACCGGGTTTTTGTTGAACCGAATTTCATGAATCGCCATTGCTGAAATATTGAAGTCGCCGACATAGTAATCGACACGGGTCATGGTAAGCGGCAATCTCAGATCTTCTATATCCGTCATTGCCGGTTCTCTGATGTCCAGTGGGTTAATGACATCCGTTACCCGAATATTGTCGGATTTTCCCCAGACCACGATCTGGCGGCCTATTTTGATATCGATATTTTTGCCAAGAGTTCCGAGCAGGTAGACTTCGCGGAATTCAATTTCAGATTCGTATTCATCGATCACATCATCCGTGTAATCATCTTTGCTGTTAATCCGAAAGGCAAAATCGTAAAATCCTTTGCCGCTGACCAGCGCCTTCCATTGCTTCGGCAGGTTGATGTTTAAGTCAAGCTGCAGTTCCGTTCGAAGCCGTGATAATCCCCGCCAGTCTGTCTGGCCATAAGACGGAGGTTTGTGTGCGAAATTGTAACTGGACCCTATTTTTAAATATCCGTCTAAGCTGAGAGAAGAGCTGAGAAAAGAGACTCCGAAAGAAGTTTTCGGCAGCGTTGAGGTGTCTGAGTCTTCCGGGGCCGGGGAATCTTTGAAAGTATCGTCAAATCCGTTTAAAACATCTTCATCGCTGTCAGACGTTGCGGTGTCTTCTTCAAAACCTTCCAGTATTTCATTTAAACCGGGATGATCGTCTGCGGACCCCATCTCCGGGAACAATAATACAATGGCAAATAAAATGACAATTGAAATGGTAATCCCATGAAAAATAACCGTCAAATAACGATATCGCATTGTTTACAATCCTTTTTCCATCCTTCTGACAGTAAACTGATCTTCTTCCAGGCCCTGATTAAATTTTACATTATCAAATTTCAATATGGTTTTGTGAACCGTTTGCCTGCCTTTTTTTTTTGCTACATGCATTTCTGTCCCCACCCATATGCCGTCGATTTGTTCTAACGTAACCACATCCATGTATTTGGTATAACCGCCGGTTTTTTCCCAGTTCACCGCCCGAACAACATAATAGTTATCTTTTTGAACGATGAGCAGGGATTTCGTGTATCCGGTTTCGTCAATGACTTCCCTGGAGCGCGGTACGGCTTCTATCACCCAGGCGTCTTTTCCCCGGACCTGGATATCTTTTTTTAAAAAAAAGTCATAATCTTCCAGGTTTCTGGATGTCATGTCCGAATAATTGAGGTCGGATCCCATAAAACTGTCGCTTTTATCGCTGGACGCGATTCGCTTGGTCTTTTTCAGCGCCGGAAGGTACAGCCACTGGTCATCATCCTTATCCGGATCATCATAATCCCAGGTTAAAAAAGATGTGTCCTTTACATCCGCCGGGTGAATGAAAAACATGAGCCGAAGATTGTCCTCTCCTTTGTCTTTTGAAAATACGGATATTTTTCGGATCCGTTTTTTGTTATTTTTATCAATCAGCGTCATGATCATATCTGATGTCTGATTGTCTCCATCGTCTCTGTTATCGACTTTATTCATGATCTCACGGGCTTTTTCGTCATCAGCGATTGAAAAAGATACCGGGATGAGAAGGGTTATCAGCATTGTCAGTCCGATTAATCGATATATAAAATTCATATTTCACTCCTTTGGGCGGGCATAGTCGTTTTATTGACTAACACCATCAGGGCCGGAGCGATCAGATAATCCGATGCCAGGGCCATTATAATAGTAAAGCCGGTCAAAAAACCAAAACGGATAATATTCTGCATGCTGGCAAACATGTAAATGAAAAATCCGAAGGACAGAACGACCGAAGTGACCAGCATGGCACGACCTGTGCTGTGCAGTGTGTCAAGTACCGCTTTTTTCGGGTCGCCGGACTGCTCATAATATCGCCGGAAATTGTGCATGAAATGGATGGTGTCATCCACGGCAAGCCCGATAGCAATACTGGCCACCATCATGGTAAACAGATCCATAGGAAATCCAAACCAGCCGATGACGCCCAGCATCAGGATGATTGGCACAAGGTTGGGGATCATGCTCAACAGGCCGATTCGGATGCGGCCGATGAGGAGGATCATCATCAGTGTAATGATCACCAGGGCGATCAGGTAGCTTTCCGCCATGCTCGTGATGGTGTTATTGAATGTTTTTGCAAGCAGGGCAACTAGTCCGGTGATCTGAAAATCAACATCAGGAAAATTTTTGTTCAAATAGGTTGTTATTTCCTCTTCCAAAGGATCGTATAAGATACCGTCAACAAAGGGGACTTTCAGCGTCAGCCGGGCCATGGAAAACTGGCTGTCAACAAAATCTTCCAGGTCATCCGAACCGCTGTTCTCAAAGAGTAAAAATTCCTGCGCCACCATTGGTTCGTTTTGAGGGATCGTGTAGGCGGCCGGGCTATTTTCATTTAATGCCTGGTTGATTTCCTTTAAAATCGTGGTAACCGACCATGCTTTGCCAATAAACATTTCCTTATTTGACATTTTTTCAAAATCGACGGCCGCAGTTTCAATCCGATTCAGCAATTCCGGCTCATAGAGGCCGTTTTCGCGGTTGGTTTTAAATAAAATTTCCATGCTCATGGAGCCGTTGAGCGCCTTGTCGATTTTTTCAGTGGCCACCCGAATCGCATTAGTCTCCGGTAGCCATTTCAAGGGAAAATGGGAAAATCGGATGGAAAATATGCCGGTAAAAGCAATGGCTATGATACAGAAGCTGACAAACAGGATTTTTCTCGGGTGAGTTGTTGAAAAACGGCCGATATTTTCCAGCACTTTATCCATGATTCGGTTGCCTTTTCGCAAGGATTCCGTTTTTTTGCTGCTTAACGGGATGATAGCGATCAATGGGGGCAGTAAAACAATCGTGTAAATAAACGCAAGTAGGATCCCGGCGCTCGCAAATATTCCAATTTCAGCCACCGGCGCTACGGATGCGTTGGCAAAAGACATTAACCCGGCAGCAGTGGTCAGGTTGGTCATCATCACTGCCAGGCCGGAATGTCCGAGGGTATAAACAATAGATTCTTCCTTGTTGTTTGTTTTTCTGAGCCGGTGAAAGAAAATAGCCAGAATATGAACGGATGACCCCACGCCAACCGCCAGAATAAATGATGGCAGAATCTCCGTCGGTACTTTGATGGGAATACCGGTGATCGCCATCAGGCTGATAGTGGACAGCAGCGAAAGGATAACGATCAGCATCGGCAGGACCACCCCTGTAATTCTGCGGAACATGATATATAATAGTATGGATACGGTCAAAACAGCCAGCAGCATAAATTTCATCATGTCCGACATCATGGCTTCTTTCAGAAAATGAACCACGGCCGGTGAGCCTGCCAGGTAGATGGGAAGATCGGGAGAGCGATATTTTTCAACAATTTTCTCCACCGCCTGGATCACTTCAGTGTTTTCCTCGTCGGTCAGGTATTTTCTCTCAGTGCCCGTCGGTGTTTCGATGGCGTCATCAAAATTTTCAAATCCGGCCATGATCTCATTTTCCGGGCTCATGGATGAACGGCTCTGGGTCCGGATGATGATCGTGGTAGAGCTGCCGTCTTTGGAGATCAACATATTCTCATACATGGGGTTGGACATGGCACGCTGCTTGATTGTCTGAAGCTGTTTTTCGGTTTCCGGCCAGTCTTCCAAAAGGTCTTCGACAATTAAAAGATCTTTTTCGCCCAAAGTGTTGCGGGCATTGATCAAGCTGGTGATATCGTCAAGATAAGGGACGTTTTCTTCCAGTTCCGTGTGCAGCTTTTTAAGTGTATTTAAAAAATTGAAATCAAAGACCTGTTTTGGTTTAAGCGCGACGATAATCATTTCATCACGGCCGAACTGATCCCGAAAATCATTATAGGTCAGCAGGGCCGGGTCTGTTTTGTGCAAAAATGCTTCTGTTGAGGCGTCAATCACAATTGTCGGGAGCTGTGACAGCAGGCCACCGATGGCAATCAGCATCAGGAAAACCGTTTTAAACCGATGATGATAAATTTTGCGGGCAAACGCTTCGAATTGATGTTCGATTCGGTTTCGAATGTTGTTCATGTTCAATTCCTTTTTATCCTTTTGGGGATATTGTTCTGAGGATAAAGAAAAATAGGTTTTAAAGAATTGAAAATCAGGTTAACATGAATTCGGGATTATTTAAAACCTAAATCTTTAAAAATTCAGGTAATTGTTTGATGAGTTAAGAAAAAACAAAAGGATCATGAACGCGGTTATTTTTGAATATTGGAAGATTATGATTCGCTCTTAAAACAACTCTAAAGGTCAAAAGTAGACCTGACCCCTTTTTTTAATTTACCTATCCAGCAGGGAGAGAAAAGAATGAAAATAGTTACTCGCGGGATTATTTATTCGGTACTGGCAGGGTTTATTGTTTTTACAGTCGGGTGTAAAAGTCCGAATATCGGTCTGGTTAACAACGTCCTGAAACCTTGCCCGGATTCACCCAACTGCGTGTCATCCATGGCAGAAGACCCGTCTCACCATGTCGCCCCGTTCCAGTATAACGGGACTGCCGACGATGCAAAAAAGAATGCGAAAAAAAAATTGATTTCAATCATTGAGTCAACAAAACGGGCTCGGGTAATAACATCCGAAGAAAACTATATCCATGCGGAATTTACTTCCCTGATATTCCGGTTTGTCGATGATGTGGAATTTTATTTTGATGACCATGCGCCGGTTATTCATGTCCGGTCCGCCTCACAGGTTGGTTATTCGGATTTTGGGGCTAATCGGAAACGCATTGAAAAAATCCGGCAGGAATTCAATCATTAATCGTCATGTCATTCATATTCTTCTATTTAGTGATTGAACGGAAAGTCCCTCAACTATCAATTTCCTGTCATTGCGAGGGAGGCACGACCGAAGCAATCCCATTAGAGGCAGGGGGCAGGGGATTACTTCGTCGTTCGTTCCTCTCTCCTCGTAATGACAGCTTGAATTCATGGTTTCGTTCAGCGACTATTTAATCGTTTTTCAGCAGCTTGTTAAAGTGGTGTTATGAAGATAGATACAGAATATCAGGATTTTTCGCATCCCGAGCTAAACGTACAGGTGACAGCTATTGGCGGCAGTTATTTTATGTTAAAGGAAGCTCGTTTGCACTTAAATGGCGAGAACATATTGTACCTGGTCGGCACTGCTATTTTTGATACCACCTGCTGCGGTACCGGGGGATGCGCCTATGCGCTTGTGCCGGGCTTTATTCGGGAGTGGCAATATAAAACAGATACAGACGGCCGTCCGGTTTCACGGGTCAGGCCTGTTTTTGAAGAGCGTATAAGAAAAAAAATACGGGAAATGATTTTTAAGATAGAATCGGTTCATCAGGTTGATTTTATGTGATCCCTTTGATTGGAAAACAGGGATCATGATTCTGACAATTTATAAATATTTATTAAATGGTGAAAAAAGATGGAAAAAATTTTCAACGGTATAAAAGCTGCAAAATTAGGTACTGAAAAGATGCCCGCTGTTGTTTCTGTCCAGACAGAAGAAAGATTGAAAGAAGTGGCATTAATATTTGAAGAGCACGGATGGAAATTTTCAATTGATTTGGAACCGGATAAACCGGAGGACATTACCGATTTGGAAATTTTATTGAATCCACCCAAACAGACAAAAGTTGAAAAGAAAATCGGCCGAAATGATCCCTGTCCATGTGGCAGCGGGAAAAAGTATAAAAAATGCTGTGGATGATGGTGTCATAAAGCGACATGTCCTGGCATCTTTATAAAAAAAATGCCAGGACATGTCCCGGTTAAACCAATTCTTTACGACGCCTTCCAGCTACTTTTTACGACGCCGTCAAGTTTTTGCTAACATTACATTGTTCGGGCATTCGGTCTTTGGGCTCGGCTCTTTTTTACTCCGGAGAAATTACGACGCGGCTTGATAGATCTCTGCGGATGATTGCCACGAGCGGGTGCCGGGGAATTGTAGTCAAAAGCTGATAAGGTGCGTTGCTCGACCTCTGAACCGATGATTCGATTGATGGCGCGCACCATATTCTTGTCATCGCCGGTAATAAGAGTGAAGGCTTCGCCGTTGCATGAGGCCCTGCCGGTTCGGCCAATTCGATGAATGTACGCATCGGGAGTGGAAGGGATATCGTAATTGATAACATGAGAAATCTGAGTAACATCAATGCCGCGAGCGGCGATATCGGTGGCTACCAGGATCTTAAATGTTCCGTTTCGGAAACCGTCCAAAGCGGCCTGACGTTTTCCCTGTGACAGGTTCCCCTGCAACGAAGCCGATCGATAGCCGGCCCTCGTCAGCTTTTTGTCTAAGCTCTTGGCACGGTGTTTGGTTCGGGTAAAGACCAACACCGACTCGGTCTGGATGTTTTCCAGCATTTTTAAAAGCAGCGCAGTCTTTAAATGTTGAGCCACAGGGTAGAGCGCGTGATGCACAGTATCCGCAGGAGCTGTGGTTCCAATCTTTACGGTGACCGGATTCCGCAGAACATCATTTGCTAGACGACGTATTTCGCTTGGCATGGTCGCCGAGAAAAGCAGTGTCTGGCGATTTCGTGGAATAGATCTCAAAATTCGTCGGATATCCGGGAAAAAACCCATATCGAACATATGGTCGGCTTCGTCGAGCACCAGTACTTCAAGTTTGCGAAGATCAGCTGTATGACGGCCAATATGGTCAAGAAGCCGGCCGGGGCAGGCAACAACAATATCGGCACGCCTCAATTTCTGAATCTGCGGGTTAATGCCCACGCCTCCGTAAACCGCCACACTTTTTAATCGGGTTTTTTGCCCCAGAGTTTCTATTGCCTGATGAATTTGTTCGGCTAATTCCCGTGTGGGAGCTATGATCAGGGCGCGGATATAGGCAGGTCGGCCTCCCATCAAACGATTGAGTATGGGCAGGACAAAAGCAGCCGTTTTGCCGGTGCCGGTTTGGGCCAGTCCCATCACATCGCGATGATCCAGGACATGCGGGATTGCCTGATCCTGAATCGGGGTTGGGGTTACATAACCTGCTGCTGTGACGCCGGTCGCAATAGCGGGATGAAAATTAAATGTTTCAAACTTCAATAAATACCTTCTTTCGGTGTTCCAATAAAAAAAGCCCCGGAACAATTCCGGGGCTTACGTAATTTATAGTTGACAACCAGGAACACTCTTAAATTTTTCAAAATTTATATATGTTGGCGTAACTATTGTCAATCTATTTTTTGGGCGGGGCAATAACGATGGATTTAAACTATCAATACCAATTATTTGCTCATTCGGGTTTTAATTTTTTTGATTTTCTGGTTTTCCTGGGAGGCGCCTTTTTGGGTGAAATTAAGGAGGCCGCCTTTTTGGAAAAATAGAAAGATTCAAGCCGTGCGCGGATGCGTTCTTCCAGGTATCCCATAGATAGCGCTTTTTCAATCCCGGGAGAGATAACCTCATTGAGTTCATGAATCACCATTTCCCTGGTAACCCCGACATCTTCCAGGATAATGTCCAGTTCCCTGTCTCCGTATTTTTTAAAAAAATATTTAACCAGCTCCGTATAAATCCCCTTAAAATACGGAGTTTTCCGAAAGTGAAGCCAAAAATCATATCCAATGACAATAAAATCTTCCATATCATTGTCATCAATGGCGGAAAAATATTCAGACAATTTGGTTTTCGCAATAGACTCCCAGATCTCTTCACTCATATCAACGATCTGGGCTTTGTTAAAATATGCGTTTAAAGATCTTTCACTGCGTTTAATGGTATTTTCAAGATTGTTTTCGATATAACTCTTTACCTTGTTTTCAATCGCACCCTCTAAGGAAGGCATGGTTTTATTGACTGCAAATTTCCCCACCCTTATCAAAGAAGATACGCCGGGCACTTTTTTGGCAATAATATTTTCAGCAAGCATGTATTCCTTGATTCCCATAAACAGCACTTCAGAAATTTGTTGGGAATAGACGGAATTGTTTACAGCCCGCCTGATTAAATCTTTTCTGGCTTTTTTTAGAGTGACAACCTTGTCTACAATATCGTCATATTGTTTGCGCGCAAAGATATCTTTAAGAGAGGTCTTTTTGTTCTGGCGGGAGGCCAGTACTTTCTGGCTCATTTCACCGGCCAGCTCGGTGAGGCCGCCTGCCACGGGTAGCTTGACCACATTTCGCCTGATAATTCCCAGGATCAGTTCAGCTGTCATGACATCTTTTAACTTTATTTTTTTTACCCATTCAAAAACCGCAAAGACTTCCTCCTCTATAGTCTGTTTATAAGATCCGTCTTTGAAACGGTTTAACTCATGCGCAACGTGGGCTTCTAAAAATTGATGGATGAGATCATTCATGACCGCCTCCTTGTTTGGTTTGTTCCCTGCTTTGTTCAATGGCCATGACTCCCAGCAACAGGAGATTGAGTTTTTGGATTACGCGTCCTGTTATATCTCCGGGTTTAATTTCCGGATGAACCAGCATTTTCATGCCGCTTTCGCTTACAAGCGTCAGCATGGCTTCGGCAATTAACCGAATATCGCCAAACGCTCTTTTGGATGTTTTGCTGAGCTGCGTTAAATCGTCGGTCAATAATCTTGTTAACTGGTCTGTCGCATCAAAAATTGCCAGCCGCATTGCCTCTGAACTGCCGGTATTTTCCTGAAAAAACAAATGGAGCAGCTGATTATTTTTTTCCGAAAAAGTTATAAATGTTTCAACAAAAGGACGCGTGATGCATTCGATCGACTTAAGCCAATGCTCCGGGGAATCTTTTTTTTTAATGGCAGGAAACGTAATTTTCTTCCGGGCCTTTGCCAGGCAATCAATCATCACCTCTTTGGCCTGAACAACCATCGCCACTCCCATTTCATCGATCTCACGGAAATGCCGATAGAATGATGTCGGCGCAATACCTGCTTTTCTTGCCACGGATCTTAAGCTCAAACTGGCATATCCTTCTTCTGCGCAGAGTTGCAGGGCAGCCTGAATCAGCGCCTGACTTGTTTTTTCTTTTTGTTTTTTTAGGTCTTTACGAGAAGGCATTTTTTATCTTCCTGGCTGATTAAACAGCATATTCTTTCATATTATATCTTATGGGGAAAGCCTGCTAGTTTGTTTTCATG
>JAJRPH010000303.1 GCA_024280875.1 Deltaproteobacteria bacterium
AATGAAAGTAAGCCAAAACTGGTTAAAACAATACGTACCGATTGATATCTCCGCCACTGAACTGGACGATAAACTGACCATGGCTGGCCTGGAGGTAGAAGGATTTACCGAAAGGTTTCAATATCTTGAGTCCGTGGTGGTCGGAAAAATCACAGAAGTCCATCCGCACCCCAATGCAGATAAACTCAGTATATGTAAGGTCAGCATCGGGGAACAGATAATTTCTGTCGTATGTGGCGCTCCGAATGCGAAAGCCGGAATGAAAACTCCATGCGCACTTCCCGGCGCAATCCTCCCGAGTGGTCTTGCCGTCAAAAAAAGCGCTATTCGCGGAGAAACTTCCGAAGGAATGCTGTGCAGTGAAGCCGAGCTTGAGCTTGGCTTGGATCAATCCGGCTTAATGGTGCTTAGCAATGAACTGATCGAAGGGGTTTCTTTAAATAAGGCCCTGAGTCTTTCCGATACGATATTTGAAATCGATTTGACTCCCAACCGGCCGGACTGCCTAAGCTTTACCGGCATTGCCAGAGAAGTGGCAACAATGGTGAACCGGCCGGTCAGTCTGCCTGAGATTAAATTACCCAAAGCTTCCGGCCAAATTGACGATTTCACATCCGTGACCATTGCCGCTCCGGACTTGTGCCCCAGATATGCTGCCCGGCTCATAACAGATATTACAGTGGCCCCTTCCCCGTTCTGGCTTCAGGACCGGCTGTTATCCATCGGCTTGAAACCGATCAACAACATTGTTGATATTACCAATTTTGTCATGCTGGAACTGGGCCAGCCATTGCATGCGTTTGATTTTGACCGACTGGCTGAAAATCGTATCATTGTCCGGACTGCCCAACATAATGAATTATTCAAAACCCTGGATAACAAGGAACACAGGCTGGCCGACAACACACTGATGATCTGCGACGGTGAAAAACCGGTGGCAGTGGCCGGCGTTATGGGCGGTGTCAATTCTGAAATAGAAGGGAACACCACACGGGTATTGCTGGAAAGCGCTTATTTTAACCCAATATCTATCCGAAAAACCGCCAAATATCTGACTATAAATTCCGACGCGTCACACCGGTTTGAACGCGGCGTGGATCCCGAAGGTACCATTACGGCCCTGAACCGTGCGGCACAGCTTATTGCTGAAATCGGGAACGGCACCCTGATCGGTGGCCTGATCGATGAACATCCGTCTCCGGCATCCGCCAACTTAATATCTTTGAGCATTTCCAAAACTAATAAACACCTAGGAACGGACCTGAGTCAGCCGAAAATTGCCGCCTATCTCGAATCCGTTGAATTTACCGTTGAAATAAAAGACGAAGACACTCTTTTGGTTTTAGCGCCGTCATTCCGGGTGGATGTCAGCCGCCCGGAAGACCTGATGGAAGAAGTTGCCCGGTTGTGGGGATATAATAATATCCAAACAACATTCCCCAAAATTTCCGGTGTGACAAATCTTCCCAATCAGTCGGTTGCAATAAAAAATAAAATTAAAGACAGAATGGCCGGTTACGGTTTTTCAGAATCCATCAGCTATAGCTTTATTGCCAAAGAGGACTGTGAACGCTTAAATCTTGCCGAGACTGACAAACGACGCAACATGCTACATATTTTGAATCCTATCTCCGAAGATCAATCAGTCATGCGGACGTCTCTGATTCCCGGTCTGCTGAAAGCAATGCACCGCAATCTTTCCCATCAAATCAAAACTCTGAAACTTTTTGAACTGGGAAAAATTTTTATCAGTAACGGCCAGACACGGCAGCCGACAGAAACGGAAATGATAGCAGGCCTCTGGACCGGCACACGATTAAACATGACCTGGCACAGCAAACCGGTTTTATGCGATTTCTATGACTTAAAAGGCGTTCTTGAAGACTTTTTCCATTATTTTAAAATGGAACGCATCTCATTTTCAAAAACACCGAATGAGTTATGCAGTTATACAAAAGCCGGTCATACCGCCCAAATTCTCCTTGATGGCGCCCCCTTCGGCCTTATCGGGGAAGTGGCCCCCATGGTTTTAAACAATTTTAACATCAAGCAGCCGGCATTTATTTTTGAAATCGATGTCAACACATTCATTTCGAATTTAACAGAAACAAAAATGTTTGTTCCTATTCCGAAATTTCCTTTTACCGATAGAGACATTACCTTAATTGTTGACAATCATGTTCAAGCAGGTGATATTATAGAAAAGGTAAAGTTCTTTGAGGAAAAACTGATGGAGAGCATCTGCGTTTTGGGTGTATACAGCGGAAAACCGATTCCTGCCGGTAAAAAAAGTATTTCTTTACGAATTGTTTATCGATCTTTTATGGGAACATTGGCGGATCAGCAGGTGAATCTCGTTCATCAACAACTGTCAGACCGGATTATCCAAAAATTCAACGCGACTCTGCCGGTCTAAAATTCTAACAGGTTGTTTGCTCCGATGGAGATCCAGATACCTCCAGGGATTACAATACCGGACAAGCTGTATTTCAAAATCGGGGAAGTAACCACGATTACTGATTTGGCAGCCTATGTCCTCAGATTCTGGGAATCTGAGTTTAATATTATATCACCCAAACGGACCGAATCCGGCCAACGGCTTTACCGAAAAGCGGATGTTGAATCTATATTAAAAATTAAATATTTATTATATGAAAAAAAATTTACCATTCAGGGTGCAAAAAAAATTTTAAAAGCCGGCAATAAAACCTCAGACCCGATTCCACAAACCGCCTTCGAAGAAATCAAGTCCGAACTTCAGCAGCTTCGGGCAATGCTGGACTGATCGATGCAAATTTCTTCCATATCTTTACTCCGGAAATACACACTGATATTCAATACATTTGATTACTGAAATTTAATATTGACATAGCCATATTTTTCAATTAGCTTATTACGGCTATGTATGCGGGCATAGCTCAGTTGGTAGAGTACAAGCTTCCCAAGCTTGGTGTCGCGAGTTCGAATCTCGTTGCCCGCTCCAAAGTTCGAGTAGGCCCATTCGGGTTGAATGTGATGTGATAAAGAAGCAATGATCTGATTGGCTTGATGAAACGGGCATAAATGCCCGTTTTTTATTTTTTTAAACGAAAGACAGGATATTGGCAAAAACATATCAAAAAAAGAACGGCATTAGGTCCGATTCAGCGATGCTGCCGGAAAAGGCAACCGCAATTATGGATCCATCGACAGTGGTGTCCATGGCCTGGGAACTGGCCGATCCGATATGCAATGTCGAGGGAATGGAGTTGATCCACGTGGAGTACCAGCGTGAAATCGGCGGCCGCATTCTCCGGCTTTATGTTGATAAACCGGGCGGTATCACTTTGGGAGACTGCTCATTGATCAGTTCCCAACTAGGAGATATTCTGGATCTTAAACTTGAAACGGATGATTCCTATTCACTGGAGATCTCATCTCCCGGTACAGATCGCCCCATATCAAGACTGTCTGATTTTGAAAAATTTAAAGGAGAATCGGCAAAAATAAAAATTGCCCGACCTATCAACGGTCAAAAAAAATTCAAAGGGATCCTGTCTGGGATTATCGAATCGAATATACAGTTGAAAACTGAAAAAGATACGATCTCCATCCCTTATCAGGATATTATTAAAGCACGGCTTGTCAATTATGACGGAGATAACAAATGCTTATAACAGACATGAAACGTGTGATTGAGCAAGTTAGCCGGGATAAAGGTATTGAATTTAACGTTCTGGTAAAAGCCTTGGAAGAAGCCCTGCGCTCAGCCGCAAAAAAGAAATTCGGTAACAAAATCGATATTGAAATTCAGTACAATGACGAAACCGGTGAACTTGAGGTCTTTCAATTTAAAGAAGTGGTCGAAAAAGTCATGGAACCGGATTTTCAGCTCAGCATGGAAGAAGGTCTCACGCTGGATCCTGAATGTGAAATCGGTGACAGTCTCGGGACAAAAATGGACACCA
>JAJRPH010000304.1 GCA_024280875.1 Deltaproteobacteria bacterium
ACCAGCAGGCCAGGGGGAGCCTGGAGTAAAAAGGAGCGGATCAATGGGGTCATCTCGCCGGTTACCCTCGTTCCCACGGTCCTCCGTGGGAATGCATACTGGTCGAATAAATGATATAATCGTTTGAAATTTTAAAGTTTTCAGGTTATGAGAATATAATCATACTGTATATGACTTACTCTGGTGCTTAAAACGCTACAAGAGTTAAGATCCCGTCCCCAGGCATAATATGGAAAATTACTACCAGACAAATTTTAATGCGTATCATAAACGGACCTTTTTTGTAGACCCCTCTTTGTTTCTCAATCCGTTTGTTAACGAGCTCCCCCAAAACGCTTCTATCCTGGACGTCGGCTGCGGGTCCGGCCGGGGTCTTCTATGGCTTAAAAATCAGGGTTTCCAGGTCACGGGTTTTGAACAATCCCCGGGACTGGCAGACCTTGCCGCAAAACATGCGGCCTGCGAAGTCATTGAAGGAGATTTTGAAACCTTTGATTTCACCTCTTTTTCTTTTGACGCGATTCTTGCTTCAGGCTCCCTGGTCCATGTGCCCCATAACCGGCTTTCCCAGGTTCTCGGAAATATCAAACACGCCCTGAAACAAAACGGCATTTTCTATATTTCATTAAAACAAGGAGATACTTTTAAAACGGATCAGACCCAAAGAATCTTTTATCTGTGGCAGGCAGCTGAATTAAAGAGGCTTTTCAGCACCCTGAACCTTGATGTCTTCCATGTCTCAAGCACGGAATCCGTTATGAATTCAAAAGATTTGTGGCTGGGGTATGTTTTAAAAGGTACAAACAGTTGACACCAATGCGTTTGTGGAAAACTATTTTAAAACCACTTAGTATGAAATTAGATCTGAATAAAATTATTAACATGACATGTTAACTTTTTTCTTGATAAGATATTGCATTGAACATATACTTTAAAACAAAAAAGCTGCAAAAAGCTTGCAGTAAAACAAAAGAGACCATTAAAAAGTACGGTCCCAAAAAGGCTGTCAAAATTCAACAGCGATTAATGGAATTAAAGGCAGCGACCTGCCTGGAGGATATTTCAAAAGTGCCGCCGTCGAGATGTCATTTGCTGTCCGGGAATCGTAAAGGCCAGTTGTCTGTTGATTTTGACCATCCGTATCGACAGTTGTTTATACCCGCTGATGATCCGGTACCTGTCACAGAAGCTGGCGGTCTGGACTGGGCCATGGTCAAGGAAATCGAAATTATAGATATTGTCGACACACATTAAGATAGGAGTATAAAATGCTGACGGCAAAAAAACGTTATGGGTTTGAACCGGACTTTGCTATTGCGCCAGGTGAAACGCTCAAGGAAACCATGGTATCCTTAAATATGGGCCAGAAGGAACTGGCCGTTCGTACTGGCTTGACGGTTCAATCTCTTAACCGAATTGTAAAGGGTGAACAGCCCATAAGTTATGAGACTGCCAATAAGCTGGAACTGGCTACAGGAATTCCTGCGCGTATGTGGAATAACCTTGAGGCCCAATACCGGGAACAGCTATCAAAAATTAAAGAACGCATACAACTTGAAGTAGATTTAGACTGGCTGAAAACAATTCCCACGAAAGAGCTTATACAGCGGAAGGCAATAGACCCTCAAAATGATAAAGTTATTCTTTTAAGGGAAACCTTAAAATTTTATGGCGTTTCCAGTGTAAATGCCTGGGAAGAATTCTGGATGGAGCCAGCGGTCGCCGCCCGACGCTCCCATTGCTTTGAAACCTGTCCCGGTCCAGCGTCTGCATGGATTCGTCTGGGTGAGATTCAGGCGCACCAGATCAATTGTCAGCCCTATGAAAAAAACAGATTTAAAAAAGCATTAGCTGCGATCCGAATGATGACAGAGAAGGAACCTGAGGAGTTTATCCCGGCCATGGTTCAACTGTGCGCGGATGCGGGTGTTGCAGTGGTGCTTGTTAAAGAAATGAAAAAAGTGCCATGGCACGGGGCAACCCGGTGGTTGTCCGCTTCAAAGGCAATGATCTTGCTCAACCTTCGCGGTAAAACCGAAGACCCTTTCTGGATTTCTTTTTTTCATGAGGCCGGACATGTGTTAAATGACAGTAAAAAAGACCTGTATATCAATGACGGTAAAAGCGATAATCCTCAGGAACAAAAAGCCGCTGAATTTGCCGCTGAAATCCTGATTCCTAAAAGCCGGAATCCAGAAATTGTCGCAAAACGTTCAAAACAGGATCTGATGCAGTTGGCAGATGAATTAAAGTTGTCACCCGGCGTTGTTGCCGGACGCTACCAGCGACTGACTGGGAAATGGAACTTTTTTAACGGGCTTAAACGTAAATTCCAGTGGGGCACCACCACCGAATAATCTTAAATCAACAGATAAATTTTATAAAAATTATCCGGGGATCTCAGATGTCTTACAGCTATGTTTTTGACCCCGAAAAGTATGCGCTAAAGCCAAAAAAACAGCTACTTGAGAAATTTTTATGTCTAAAATACAATATGATAGTTTGGTCTGACCCGGAATTGCCTTACAATCAATAACAGGTCTTAATTAAACATTTGCAGTTGAATTTCAGGATTAAAGCCATGGAAATAGAATCAAACAGCTCATATATATCGTTTGTGGATGATATCAAGCAGCGTGTTATATCAGCACGTATCTCAGCGGCCAGGGCGGTCAACAGGGATTTAATAGGGTTGTATTGGGATATCGGCAGGACGATCGTTGAAAAACAGAAAAAAGAAGGCTGGGGCAAATCCGTGGTGGAAAGACTGTCCAGGGATTTGAAAACAGCATTTCCCGGCGGCAAAGGTTTTTCATCCCGTAATTTGTGGGATATGAAACGATTTTATGAGCAGTATTCCGGTCATGAAAATCTGCGACAGGCTGTCGCAGAACTGCCGTGGGGTCATATTCTGTTAATCATGAACAAAATTTCTGATGTTGAGGCCCGCACCTATTACATTGAAACGGGCCGACAGATGGGCTGGAGCCGCAATGTGTTGTTGAACCAGATCAAGACCGGCGCTTACGAACGCTCCCGGTTGGAAGTCAAAACCCATAATTTCAGTGAAGTCCTGCCGGCAAATTTGGCGGAACAAGCTGATGAAGCCCTTAAAAGTTCCTATAATTTAGATTTTTTGGGAATCGGCGAACCCATGCGTGAACGTGAATTGGAGCAGCAGTTAATCGCCCGCTTAAAGGATTTTATTCTGGAACTGGGCTATGGATTTTGTGCCTCTTTTCCTTTTCAAGAGGGTAAACCAAATTATGATTACAGGCATATCAATTCAGGCTTTAGAATCTTTTCACGTACTGCTTTTCTCATTTTCGATGAATCTTATCATGGCAAACGGTACAAATAGCTTTTAGGTTTTCTTTGATGTTCTCACCGCCGTCTGCATGATGTTGAATGTGATGTATTTCCAAGTGTCTGGGGTCATCTGGATTCCATTCCTCGTGGGACCAACCGCACTCTTTACATTTATATCCGTCACGGCGAAGAACCTCGCGGCGGGTATCGTCAGGAATACGTCGATCATGTTCATAGCTCTGTCGATCAGCCTGAAGAACATAGATACCGACGCCCAGGTCAGGACGTCCAGTTGCTCTCGATGCAACCGGCCAGCCGAACTCTGTTCGTAATTCACGGACTCTCCGTGCCCATTCCGTTTTATTATTTGCGACATAGCGTAATTCTTCATTGGTAACCAGTTTACCTACATTTACTCGTAAAAATTTAAGAATTTTATCGCGGATAGCTCCTTTTTCTTTACGTATCGTATTGGCAAGATTCCAACGATACGCTGCATCACGGTCCTGAGCCTCACTAAGCAAGACATAGTCGCTCGGCTTCATGGTCTTGAGTTCATTCGGAACATCCTCGTCCTGATCTTCTTTCATCTCTCGAATCGTCATACCACTGGCAATAGACCAGCCGAATTGAACCCGCAATTCACGCAACCGTCGTGGATAATCCTGAATGCCTGAAATGACAAGCAACTCGTCGCCTGCAATAATAATTCCCGGATGCTTGCGAAAATAATATAGAATACGATCTCTTGCGGCCGATTTATATTTTGATGGGATCAGAGCCTTGCCCATGTTACGTAAGTTTTGAAAGACTGGTACCAGAGCAAGCACCTTCGGTCGAAGCTTATCTCTTTTAAGCTCGTATTCAAAATTACAAATCAGTTTTTCAACTTTTTGACGAATCCTTTCAGGGTCAACTTTTTCTGGTTTTTTGCTTTTGGGCGTCATTTAAGAACCTTTCCAATTTGTGCAGTAATTTTTCAGTATTTTTTGTCTCGCATTCCCAAACAATCAACATTTTCCAGCCTATTTCTCGTAATTCTCCGCTATAACGTTTATCTCTTTTTATGTTACTGTCCAGCTTTTTGTTCCAAAAAATTTCATTAGTTGTCGGTCTTTTTGATCTTTTACAACCCTTGTGACCGTGCCAAAAACAGCCATGGACAAAAATAACTTTTTTATATTTCGGTAATGTTATATCAGGTTTCCCTGGCAAATCAATTCTGTGAAGTCTAAACCTGTATCCCAAATTGTGTAGCAAAGAACGGACTGTTAATTCAGGCTTGGTGTTTTTGCCGCTTACGCGCGACATAATTTGACTTCGTTTTTTTGTTGAGAAGACATCCATTGTTCGTCTTTTTGGTCAAGTAATAACCTAACAACATCCGCTACTCGTGCAGCCAGTAGAGGCGGCACAGCATTACCGATTTGTTTGGCGATTTCTATTTTTGAACCTATAAAACGGAAGGAGTCAGGAAAACTTTGGAAGCGTGCCGCTTCTCTAAGGGTAATTGGTCTATGTTGTTCCGGATGCAAATAGCGCCCTTTTTCCGGTTTGTAAAACTCCGTACGTATCGTAACACAAGGTCTATCCCACCAAAGCCGACCAAACAAGTCGGTTCCACCGGATTTCTTTCTGATCCAACATTTTGGCGTTAACTCCGGAGCAATTCGTTGTAAGTCAAAACGATTCATTCCTTCTTTTGGAATTGCTCTATATCTCTTTCGACTTAGTTCGGTCGGGTTCCTTCCAAAATGCAAATCCATGGGTGGCGCAATCTTTCTAATTTCAGTACCTTCCGGTGGCGGCAAGTCACCAATAGCATCTTTTACGGTTTGCCATTGCTGGACCATAGATAAATATTCCTCTCTATGGAAAGGCAATGTTAACTGTTTATCCTTACCATTAGGGTTATAATGAGTTTTACGTGGAGGGAATAAAATGGAGGGATCTGTAAACTTACAGCCGATAATGAAAGCTCTTGTTCGTGTTTGTGGAACACCGTAATCGGCAGCTATTAATTTGTCTTGCCAGATTTTGAATCCAAGTGATTCTGCCGCACCAACGATTTCTTTATGTTCGAAGGTTCCAAGCAACTGAGGAACGTTTTCCATGACAAAAACAGATGCGCCACACCTTTCTACAACTTCTAAAAAAGGCCGCCATAATTTCTTGCGGGGATCATTTTCACGATTTCTGTTTAGGAGGCTGAAACCTTGACACGGGGGGCCACCTATTACTACATCAGCTTGAGGGATTGCAATTTGCTTTTTTTTTAATATCTCTACAATATCACCGGCAACACTATGAGAGCCAAAATTTTCATTGTATGTATCAACGCAAAACAGATTAAAGTCATTGGCCCAAACCGACTGAAACGGTTGCCCGAAAACTTCTGAAAAGCCCAAAGACATGCCTCCAGCTCCGGAAAATAAATCTATGAGGCGGTAACGTCTTGGGTTTTTGAGCAATTCTCCGGAAAAACGAGAAACATAGGTTGCTTCGTCTTCTTTTAAGATGAATTCTTTATCTATTTTGATTGTATTTTCAAGTTTGTACATTCTCAATATCCCTTTTCGATAAGGTCTTTTCTTTATGAGTTGGGATTATACCATTGTTGATAAAATTTTCATATTAGTAATTATTTTTGCGGAGAATTCCGGGGAAATTCCGGGGACCTTACTTAATTTCTTGGATTAAGTATGGTCCCCGGAATTAGCGCGGGCCAAATTAACCCTCTTAAAATAAACGAAAGTACCACTGACATGGCGTAAAATCAAATCAATTGTTGGTGGATTACGCTTCGCTAATCCACCCTACGGAGAGGCTCCCAACCCTTATTTTTTATGATCCCGGATCGGATTTCTCTCGTTCCCACGGTCCTTCGTGGGAACCGGAAAAATGGCTCTTATTCCTCAAGGCCGCCTGTGAGCAGCGGATGTTTTCAGATCAGAAAATACCAAAAACATGGATGACAACAATGGATGAATAATTAATTGAGAAAAAATGGTATGTAAGCTATCCTTTGTTGCAGATCACATTACCGAAGAAATTTCAAATCTGCACCGATAAGCTTTTCTGACAGGAGGTGAACACAATGATCAAACGGCTTGTTTTAGTGGAGGATAATCCCGTCACCCATCAAATATTTCAGGAAAATCTTTTTGATTGGGTTGAGATCCCCGTTTTTACCGCTCAAAAAGCGGAAACGTTTTTACATGAGGAGCAGGATTTTAACGGTGTTGTGGTAATGATCGATCTTTCTATAATTAAAGAGAACGGCATTGAGTGGATAACGAAAATCAGAGCTGCATATTCAGATGTTCCGGTCATTATCCTGTCTGGAACAGAAGACGATGCTATGTTAAAAGAGATTAAAGAAACGGGCATGACTGACAGTATTATCATACGGCCGTTTTACGGGGAAGTGCTGGTAAACGCTGTAGAGAATGAAATAAACAGTTAGCTTGATCCTCTCATGAAAAATTCCGGGGAAGTTCTTATTTAATTCTCAATTATTAAAATAAATATTGTCTGGTCCCCGCACGGTCATCAGAGGGAACCAGAGTTAAAAGCCTAAGGAGGTGAAACCGGTTTTATGAAGAAGAAACCATGTTAACCGGCACATTAACTTTTTGGTGGATTACGCTTCGCTAATCCACCCTACAGTGAGGCTTCCAACCCTAATTCAATTTAGGGTTGCACCAGCAGTCCCTGAACGAAAACTCTTAATTCAGGTTGTCTTTACGAGGAATGAGGAACGAACGACGAAGTACTCTCCTGTCATTAATGGGAGTGCTTCGGTTGTTCCTCCCACAATGACAGAAAATTCATAGTTGAAGGACTTTCCGTTCAATCACTAATTAAAAGGCATGACAGATGATAGGGAAAAAAAGTCTGATCTTTATGGCGGGCGGTTTGTCAAATCAAACAACGGATTTTGAACAGTTCGCGGTTGAAGAAGCAACCCAAACCTTTATATGGGACAACAACAGAAAAGTTTGCTGGATGGAATGCGGTGACCCAAAGGGTTTTCCGGTTTTTTTTGCCCATGGATGCCCCGGTTCCCGGCTGGAAATTATTTTTCTGGATAAAAAGGCTTGGCAGCATGGTTTCCGGGTCATTGTTTTTGAGCGCCCGGGATTCGGCCGGTCGGACTTAATTAAAGGTTATCCGCTGCTCTCATTTGCCAGAGATCTTGAACGGATGGCCGATGCGCTGAAGATCGAAAAATTCGGCCTGATCGGTTGGTCAAGCGGGGGGCCGCCGGTTCTTGCTGCTGCATATCATCTGCCCAAACGGGCGGTATTTGTTTTTTCTCTTTCCGGTTACACGGATTTTGGAAAATTTGAAGACGCGAAAGACCTGATGGCCGAACATAATCTTTATGGCCCGAAACTTTTCGAAAACAGCCCCCGGTTGTTCAAGCGGGTTTTGAAAATGGTTCGCTGGGCGGACATTCATTTGCCGAATTTTTATTTTAAGATGGCCAAAGAGGAAATGAGTCTTCCGGACAGAAGAATATTAAATGATCCCCAGGTTGCCGCCCTGTTTATTCGCGATCAGGAAGAGGCCATGGTTTCCGGTGCCCGGGAAATTTTTCAGGATTTAACCACCCAGTGGGAACCCTGGGATTTTGACGTAAAACAGATAAAGGTGCCGGCATATATTTTTCAGGGAAAGCAGGATTCTTTTGTCCCCTGGCAGTTTGCGCAGCACCTGGCCGATACTCTTTCGGATGCGAGACTGTATTTATACGAAGACCGGGCTCACATGTTTATTCTGGAATCGTCTTTTCAGGATGAGCTGTTTTGTCTGGCAAAAGAGGCTGTGAAGCATTCATTAAAGTAATCCGCCGATATCCGACATTTTATTTAGCAGGTAAACCCCATGATTTCCTTTTCTTTGGGATTGACAAGGTATATCCGGCCTATATCCGGCCCTCATATTTTTTCCTTGATCAGAGACCGGATGTTCTGCAATACCCTTTCTGTGCCATTTTGCTCCGTAGGCTTTAACCGTCGGTATATTGTTTTTTGATTTCTTTTTTCTGATTGCCGGCATCAACAATCATTCGGTATGCAATATAATATTTCATTGCTGTCCGGTTAACTTATGAAAAATATCAATATGTTAAAAATATAAACCCCGGTCAAGTTGCAATTTTGGAAAATAGTTTTTCTATTTATTTTACAGCGATTGTTTTATTTTTGATTTTTTAATCTA
>JAJRPH010000305.1 GCA_024280875.1 Deltaproteobacteria bacterium
ATCAAAAAGAAGCAGCCCAGGATCATTTACTTGAAAACAACCTCCGGTATAACAACTCGTTAATGATCCAGGAAATCGGGCAGGCGGCGACAAAAATTCTTGATGTCGATATGATTGTTAAAACCGTTATAAATATTATGGAAAGACACCTCGGCTTTGACCGCGGCATGATTATGCTGATAAACAAACAAGGGACCCGGCTGATTTATAAGGGCGGCTATGGTTATATAAAGGAACAGGAAAAATTATTAAACAGCACTAAATTTCACATTGACAAGCCGGAGTCCAAAGGACTTTTTGTCATGGCCTTAAGAAAGCGCAAACCTTTTCTCATTGAAAACCTGAGTGACATTGAAAATACGTTTTCTCAAAAAAGCCTGGAATTCGCCAGGGAACTGGGCGGTGAGTCGCTCATCTGTGTTCCAATTGTATTTGAAAAAAAATCGCTTGGCATTCTGGCGGTAGACAACAGTAAATCCAAAGCAGACCTGCGACAAAGCGATATGAATCTTTTGATGGGGGTGGCTTCGGAAATAGCGATCAGTATCATTAACGCCAGGTCTTTTGAAACAATCAGGAAAAGCGAAGCAAGATACCGCCTCTTGTCTGACAATATTTCAGATGTTATCTGGATACTGGATCTTGCCGCATCTAAGTTTTCATATGTCAGTCCTTCGATTGAACTTATACTTAGGTATACATCTGAAGAATTCACCCAACTGAGTCCGGATAAAATTTTTCCGCCACCGTCATTAAAGTACGCAAAAGCAGTGATATCAGAGGAACTGGATATAGATAAAACCGAAACTGCCGATTTATCAAGATCCAGAACCCTGGAGTTAAAACAATACTGTAAAGATGGCTCCACCATCTGGGTTGAAGTCACCGCAAAATTCATCCGGGATAAAAATAATCGGCCAATCAGCATTTTAGGGGTTTCACGCGACATTACCGAAAGAAAAAAAGCGGAAGGGGAAAAGAAAAACCTGGAAGCAAAACTACAGCAGGCCCAGAAAATGGAAGCCGTCGGCACCCTGGCCGGCGGTATTGCCCATGATTTTAATAATATTCTGTCGGCGGTTATCGGCTACACGGAACTGGGATTAAATGAAGCTGCAAATCATCCAAATCTGAAGAACAAATTAGATGAAATTCTAAAAGCAGGCTACCGGGCTCGGGATCTTGTCAAACAAATTCTGGCCTTCAGCCGCCAGGCGGAGCATAAAAAACAAACCGTCCAGATCAAACTGATCGTCGACGAAGCCCTCAAACTGCTCCGGGCATCCATTCCGTCAACCATTGAAATCCGGCATAACCTGATGAGCGACTCGATGGTATTGGCGGACCCGACACAGATTCATCAGATATTGATGAACCTGTGTACGAATGCCGAATACGCCATGAGCGAATCCGGGGGGATTCTTGAGGTCAGCTTAAATAATGTGGATCTTGACCAGGACTTTGCGCTCAGAAATCCCGAAATTCCTCTCGGCCGATATCTTTGTCTGACGGTCAGCGATACCGGCCATGGGATGTCAAAGGAACTGATCAAGCGGCTGTATGATCCTTTTTTTACTACAAAAGGACCGGATAAAGGAACCGGTCTGGGTCTTTCCGTAGTGCATGGAATCGTTAAAAGTCATGGAGGCGCGATCACTGTTCAAAGTGAACCGGGAAAAGGCTCCAGCTTTAACGTATTTTTTCCGGTTGCCGAAAACCAGATTCAGCCGGGAGTTGAAATCAGCCTGCAGGTTCCGACAGGAAATGAGCGTATTCTTTTCATTGATGATGAAAAAAGCATTATGGACCTGGGGCGACAGGTACTGGAGCAGCTGGGATATAAAGTTAGAACCCGGGCCGGCAGCATTGAAGCACTTGAATTATTTAAAAATTATCCGGATGATTTTGATCTGGTCATAACGGATATGACCATGCCGCACATGACCGGTGCAAAACTGGCACTGGAACTCATGCGGATCAGGCCGGATATTCCGATTATTCTGTGTACCGGATTCAGCCAATCCATAAACGAGGATCAGGCCTTAAAAATCGGTATACGGGCTTTTGTCATGAAACCCATCAGCATCGAACAGATCGCCAGGATCATTCGACAAGTTCTGGACGTGGGAATAGCGTAGACCCAACTGATGATGATTTCGTAAAGCCTGACCGGGCCAGACTGCGTTGCACTGCACAAAAAAACTCCAGGGGCACCTTCCCCGCACGCGACTGAATATCCTAAAAATTTATATCAAATATCATCGGTTTTATTCCAGGCTTTTATTTCTAACATAGAAAACAGTCATTTATGAATTTAATTAATTGTCAGGACATTGACACCCACCATGAGCAGTCTTACTTTTGTTGCAGAGCACAATATTACTTATAGAATGAGCAGACATTATGGAGGTCAAGATGAGCCTGATAAACAGTTCACAAACTATATCCAGCCAGCCGGACTATTTAAATGATGCCTATGATTATTTTGTGGACACTGCCCAGCGGTCAGTGCTTTTCATGGATATCATACGGAAACGGGGTAACATCTATTTTGAACACAAAAAAAATAATAAACCCCCGGTACTGACTTTTGACTATGACGTTGTTATGAACGGTCGCGACCTGGAACGCCCTGTAAATTTTTCACTGGTACGTATCCGTGACCGGCGAAACCGGGATGTCACAATCTCTGGAAGCCGGGATAAAAGACAAAATCCGGTGGAACGGTCTCCCTCTGATCCTCTTAAAAGACCGATTATTGTTGTCGACCCCCGCGCCGGCCATGGACCTGGTATTGGCGGTTCTAAACGCGATTCAGAAATCGGGATGGCTCTTAACGAGGGACATCCGGTTTATTTTTTCGTTTTCAGCGCAGACCCGGTAAAGGGTCAAACCCTTACGGACGTCCATCACGCACAGATCAATTTTATCGAAGAGATTATTCGACGTCATCCCAAAGCCGAAAAACCGGCCATCATCGGTAACTGCCAGGCCGGTTGGGCAAGCGCGTTAATCGGCGCTGATCGGCCGGACATCACAGGCCCCATGGTTTTCAACGGCTCCCCCCTTTCTTACTGGGCCGGTGTTGACGGTAAAAACCCCATGCGGTATCGGGGTGGGCTCTGCGGCGGGGTATGGCTGACTTCTCTCTGGAATGACCTGGGAAACGGTATTTTTGACGGCGCCAACCTGGTGGCCGGCTTCGAGGATCTCAACCCGGCAAACACCTTTTGGAAAAAACAGTACGCCCTGTATTCCAATGTCGACACAGAAGAACAACGCTATCTTGATTTTGAACGATGGTGGAATGGCTATTTCATGATGACCAGAGAGGAGATTCATTATATTGTCGACAACCTGTTTGTGGGCAACAAACTTGAAGAAGGCCAGCTTGAGATTGAAGGCCGACGCATTGACCTTAAAAACATCAAAGCTCCGGTACTGGTATTTGCTTCCTCCGGAGATAACATCACCCCTCCCCAGCAGGCCCTGAACTGGATTGTCAAGGTCTGGGAATCCGTCGACGTGATCAAACGGCGACAGCAGGTTGTGGTTTACCTGATTCACGAAACCATCGGTCATCTGGGCATTTTCGTATCCGGCAAAGTTTCGAGAAAAGAACACAAGGAAATTATCGCCAGTATTGACCTGATCGAGTATCTCTCCCCCGGACTCTATGAGATGGTTATAGAAAAGGACGAATCAGAAGAACTGCATAAGGTCCGATTTGAAACCCGGGACATGGACGATATTCTGACCTTAGATGATGGTTTGGCTGATGAAGATGAATTTCTGCCAGTGGCTGCAATTTCCGAAATTAACGATCGCTTATATCGAACTTTTGTAAGCCCGTGGGTGCAAGCTGCGGTCAATGATTTTTCAGCCGAATGGATGCGACGGATTCACCCTTTAAGAGTATCTCGTTATGCTTTTGCTGATATCAACCCATGGATGCATGTATTTAAATTTCTCGCCCCCTATGTCAAAAAAAATCGCCGTCCGGCTTCACCGGAAAATGCGTATGTAAAACTGGAAAAAAACTTTTCCCAGCTGATTTCCGATTCACTGAACCTGTATCGGGATGCTCGCGACCAAAATCAGGAATTCTGGTTCAAAAGCGTTTATGGAAACCCCTGGACGCTTTCATTTTTCAGCAAACCGACAATTGATGCAGCGGTCGATTCCGATAAGGAAAAGACCCGCCGCATCGAATGGCTTGATATGGCTGAAAATGGCGGTTTTGCGGAAGCTGTGGTCCGGATTATGGTCGCCATGACACATACTGATGAAATTTTAGAACGCAGGGTTCTCAAAGCCTTCAATCAAATCATTGCCACCGATAAACGGCTGAAAAAATTGAAGGTTGGAGACTTTAAACAAATGATCCGTCAGCAATCCTGCATACTGGACGCTGACCGGAACAAGGCCTTAAACGCGCTCGCAAAGCTGATACCCAATAAAAAGGACCAGGCTGCGGCCATAAAAATTGCCGAACAGGTGGCCCTTGCCGATCAGGTATTAAACAATGAGGAAAAAGCATTGCTGAACCGCATTCGTAAATCACTGGGACTTGAACCCGGCAATCCTAAAAAGACAGGGCAGATAATTAAAAAACAAGTGTTAAAGTGATGGTTTTTCTTCTCAAAAAAATGATAGAGTCTGTTTCAAAGCGACAGCAATCAAATCTTTTTTTGAGGTATAAATGAACAATCAGCCGACAAATCCGAAGTTGACAGCAACTCAAATTCGTGAAGCAAAACCATTAAGAGCCTGTATCGCCATTCCACCGGTGTTTGATTTTTATTTTACCCGGCATCGGTTTTCCGGATTGGGCAGTGAAATTTTGTCCAGCCTTCTTCGGAAGAATGGGTGTGAGGTTCAATTATTTAACTTTCCGCTCCAGAAAAAAAAAGGCGGACAACTCCGGCTGCCCAAAACACTTGAATATTTAAAACCCCACATCATTGGAAATGAAAACGGCGGACTCTCTTTTTTTACCCGGTATCAACGTTTCGGACCGCCGTTAGCCGAATGCACGGATCAGATCATTGCTTTTGCACCGGACATTGTCTTTATTTCCTGCTTTGCTTTTTGCTATGCCGATGCCGCGCTGGAACTGGCATCCCATATCCGGGACATCAATCCGGACCTTGCTATTACTATCGGCGGCGCCGGGGTCAGCGCGTATCCTGATTTTTTTATCCAAAACCCGAATATTGATTTTGCGCTGACAGGTGAGGCGGAAGTTTCTATGCCATTTTTTTTAAACGCCCTGAAATCAAATTCAAAAGATTTTTCCGGAGTCCCCAACCTATACCGGAAAAATAACAGCAAAATTATTGCCTCCCTCATCAAAAGACAAACAGATGCAAATGAGATCGCATTTGTCCTGAAAAAAACCAACTCAACTTCAAAAGCAGTTTATTATTCGACATCCTTATCCCGAGGATGCCCGAAAAGATGCCGGTTCTGTTCGAATTTTCTGTGCCATGGCCGTGATTTTCGCGTCATTCCAATCAAAAAGATTCAAAAAGGCCTTTCTGAACTATTTATCGAGGATAAAGACTGCGACAAACCAGTTTATGTTAATTTTGAAGATGACAACCTTCTTCTGGCGCCGGAATATTTTTTAAATGTTTTGAAGATATTTAAAGAAAAATTCCCGAAGGTCTTTTTTTTAGCTGAAAATGGTGTGGATTATACGAAACTCACCCCCGAACTTGTAAAAACCCTTATCGATCTTGGAATGACGCAATTTAATCTGTCCATTGCCTCAACCCATCTTCCGATTCTTAAAGAAGAACAAAGGGATGCCACATTTCCCTTGTATGAAAAAATACTTCAGGTTTTGAATAAACATGGAATCCAGAGCATTACCTATTTTATCTGCGGTTTTAAAAAAGACAAAAAAAAAACCGTGGCAGCCAATATTGCTTACTTGGCCAAGCTTCCCACACGCATTGGAATTTCCCTTTTTTACCCGGTCCCCGGTATTCCGGATTTTACTGATACAGTTCTCTTTGATAAACAGCCCCCCTTCATTTGCGCCGGGTCCTCCGCCTATCCTTGGAACCGGTCCCTGACCACCGCCGAACTGGTCACCGCATTCCGGTTGAGCCGGTTTGTCAATCTTTTAAAATCCGACACAAAATCAGAAGATGAAGAGATATTGATCCAAAAAATTACACAAAAGAAAAAGCTTTACACCCGTGTTAAGAATGGCGACACAAGGTCAATTGTTCCGGTTCCCAATGCGGATAACGACATGGTCAGACTGTTTTTTGATTATTTTTCATAATCATTTAAAAACATTTTATTTCAAGCGGTTAATACATTATTTCCGAATATGGGCACTTGACGTGAAAGTGCTTATTTTTTATTATCATGGTTAACCGATTCGGTTATTAAAACGTTTGCGTCATCCCCCAATCATTTTATAATCAAGGAAGGATTCACCATGGACTATGATCTGCCAAAAACAGTAAATCACGAAAAAATAATCGTTATAATTATTATTGCCATCATTATTTCTGCGGCAATCGGGTATATGGGATACCGTCAATTTATGAAATGGCATGAAAACGAGCTTCAATCCGCTGTTTCCGAACAACAGCAAAAAATGACTGAAGAGAATGCGGACCTTGAATATCAAATCCTCCAGTTGCGGGAAAAAATAGCAATGCTGCAACCACCGCCTGTTTCAGATGATCGTATCACGGAAGTTTTCGGCAAGCCCCAGGCAGACATTTCCACGGAAACGGATCATTCATGCAATGCGATGAGAAACAAAATCAAATCTTTTTTCAACTACTTGCAGCAGAATTCTTATACAGGCGCAGATCAAACCGAAAAAAATCCATCAGCAGTCTTTCTTCAGATGGTTCGGGCATTGTCTGCAAACCCTCCCATGATTGTTGATGAGACACGAGATATTGTCAGCTTAAAGCATAATCTGGCCCATTTTTACCGGGTGTTACGCAAAGACAGGATTGAAATGATCAAAAATATCCTGTCTGCGGAAAACGATGTGCTGGAACATGCCATGGCGGACTTTTATATTTATTACGTCACCGGGGACTGCTGCAAAAATGACGACGAACCCTGCGTTTCCTTAAACACATTATACGAATATGCTGCTTTTTTTATGAACACGTTTGCGGGCAAAAGCTATTTATTCCGCCGGAGTTCAACTATCCGGTGCTTAACGGATTACTACACTGTGCTGATTCTTGACAAGGCCAATGATGCGGAAATTAATCGGTATGGCATTGACATTCGCCCATATATTGATCTGTCCATGGGTGATATTATCAGCCAGAACAACCTGATATTTCAGGATCAGTATATCAAAACATTAACCGATTTAAATGAAAAGTATAATAGTTAGTCGCAGGTTCTTAGGACGTGATCAGCAAAGCCTAATCCACCAAAACAGCAAAATTAAAATCCGGTTTTAAAGATTTAATATTCCTTAAAACCGGTTTTTTGCTGTCAAAAAACTATGCTTAAGCCATTCTTGAGGTGTTTTTTGTGTCTATTTACCTTGTTGTCAGATGGTTGACCTTTGTCCGACCCCGTTTCGGGTTTTGTATTTAAACCTTGTCAGTATCATTCGATATAGTTATAATCTTTAAAAGTAGGGTCCCAAGCAAGCAAGGATCTGGGTAGAGTAGAGAGCAGGTTTTACCCTGCCCTCCCTCATCAAACCGTGCATACGGTTTTCCCGTACACGGCTTTCCGATGTTCTTCATTGCACGGCATGCGCCTTCAACCATTTAGCATGAGTTGGAATTTTGAACAATCCGAGCTTCTCGTAAAGGTATGCTGTTGTATGGCGTGAGTAAGACTCTGTTCTGCCACGGATCTTATACCGCCTACGCAGATGAGTCCGCACTCGTTCTTCTGTGAACCATTTCACACGCCCAAAAACCGTGCTATGGCCATGATGAAAATACGCAGACCAACCTCGAATCAGATTATTCACATCCTGGATTACCAAAAACAATGGAATGGATGTCTTTTTTCGGTCTGTTAGCTTCTTCACGCGGCCTTTTACACGCTCAATAGACTGCTTTGCCGGTTCTACATGAGGATAATTCTTCCCACTTTTGCGACTTCGTCGAATCTGAAACTGGAAACCCAAAAACTTGAAGCCTCCTTTTCGGGCGTCCACGACTCGCGTTTTCTGCTCATTGAGTGTCAGGTCACATCGGTTCAGTACCTACTTTACCAACTGCAGTGGCTTATCGACAGGCCCTCTGCATAAGATGACAAGGTGAGTAGCGCGAGGAAACTTCCCCCTCACGCTCTCTCAGAACCCAGCATGAACCTCTCAGCTCACTGGGCTCCCATCATCCAGC
>JAJRPH010000306.1 GCA_024280875.1 Deltaproteobacteria bacterium
TAAAAAAACCTCGCCGGAGGCGAAAAATAACAAAAAAACCGAAAACGCTATCTCAAAAAATAAAATTGCAAGTATCATATTAATAATCAAGGTGTTATATTGTAGTAAAAAAAGTTAACCGGACAGCAGTGAAAAAAATTACAAAACGTAAAATGTGTTGCTTTTTTGAATTGCACCCATATTAAGGATTTCCCAATGACGCCTCCCCTGCAGGACAGTGAATCTTCAAAAAACAAAACAAAGAAATCGAAACATTCTTTAATTGATAGGGATATCAAAGAGCAGTTACTGATCAAGGACAGAGCTATCGCGTCTGCTATCCACGGAATCGGAATCGGCGACCTGGAAGGAAATATCATTTATGTCAATGATGCAGCTCTGCGCATGTGGGGTGCTCATGATCCTTCCGAAGTCATAGGCCGATCTTCCCTGGAGCTTGCCAGGGACAAAGAAGCAGCGGAAAAAATCATGCTTGAAGTCCTGGAAAAAGGGAGCTGGGAAGGGGAAATCGAAGGGGTCAAAAAAGACGGCACACCGGCCACTATCCATATCGCCGCGAACATAGTCTTTAATGAAAAAGGCGAGCCCATATGCACCATGGATTCCTTTATTGATATTACTGACCGCAAAAAAATGGAAGAAGAGTTGCGCATCAAGGATTTTGCTATCGAGTCTTCAGCAACTGCCATTATTCTTGGAGATCTGGAAGGAAATATTACTTATGTCAACAAAACCTTCTATGAGAACTGGGGCACTGATGACCCTTCTGAAATTATTGGTAAATCTTTCATGGATTTAGCTCTATCGCGTGAACAAGCCGACCGAATCATGCCTGAAGTTTTGGAAAAAGGCAGCTGGGAGGGGGAAATCACCGGTCTAAGAAAAGACGGATCAATAATTATTCTCCAACTGTCAGCAAACATCGTCTATAATGACAAAGGCGAACCTATCTGCCTCATGAGCTCCATGCTTGACATTACTGATCGGAAAAAAATGGAAGAAGAGCTGCGCATCAAGGATTTTGCCATCGCATCATCTATTTACGGAATCGGGATCGGCGATCTGGAAGGAAATATCACTTATGTCAACGATGCAGCCCTGCATATGTGGGGGGCTGATGATCCTTCCGAAGTCCTGGGCCGATCTTCCCTGGAACTTGCCAGAGACAAGGAAGCAGCAGAAAAAATTATGCTTGAAGTCCTGGAAAAAGGGAGCTGGGAAGGAGAAGTCGAAGGAGCCAAGAAAGACGGCACACCGGCCACTATCTATCTGGCCGTGAACATCGTCTACAATGAAAAAGGCGAACCTATCTGCACCATGGACTCCTTTATTGACATTACCGACCGCAAAAAAATGGAAGAAGAGCTGCGTATCAAGGATTTTGCCGTTTCATCTTCCATACATGGAATCGTTATTGGGGACCTTATGGGGAATATCACCTATGTCAACGATGCATTCCTTGAAATGTGGGGCGATGATAATGTTTCGGAAATCATCGGAAAATCCGCTATCAGCTTTGCAAAAAATCAGAACCAGGCGGAAAAGGCGTTTGAAGCAGTTTTAGACAACGGTCATTGGAGTGACGAAATTGAAGTGGTTATCAAAGACGGTTCTACCATCACTGTTCTTCTTTCCGCAAACCTTGTTACAGGCGCTGACAATAACCCAATATGCATGATGGCTTCCTTTGTGGATGTCTCTGAACTGCACGCCTACCGGAAAGAACTGGAAAGGGTCAATGAAGAACTGGAAATCAGGGTGGGTGAACGTACCCGGGAACTGGTTGTGGCAAACGAAAGAATGATAAAAGAAATTGAAGAGCGAAAGCAGGTCGAATTATCTTTAAGGCAAAAAGAAGAAGAATTAAGACAACAGACATTAAATCTTCAGGAAACAAACACGGCATTAAAAATTTTACTTAAACAGCGTGAACAGGATAAAGAAGACCTTGAAGATAAAGTACTTTCCAATGTAAAAGAACTTATCCTCCCCTATATTGAAAAATTACAAAATACCCGCATCGACAAAAAACAGGAAACCTACCTGGAAATACTCAGCTCAAATGTCAACGAAATCGTATCACCTTATCTTAAAAAACTTTCCGCACAGTTCCAGAACTTCACCCCCATGCAAATCCAGGTCGCAGATCTTGTTAAAGCCGGTAAATCGACTAAAGAAATATCAGAAGTCCTCAACCTGTCTGACCGGGCCATTGAATTTCACCGCAATAACATCCGTTACAAACTGGGACTGAAGAATAAAAAAATCAATCTAAGGACCTACCTTCTATCTTTATCCCAATAGTTCATTCCCTTTCTCCAAAAACGGTTTGACACAAAATGGGACTAAAGGTAAAGATAATAAAAACCGGTAACTGTCAGACCCGTTTATTCAGGATACAGTAATCTAAAACACTCCGTCTCCCAAAAAAAAAGATTATGTTCAACCGATCAAAACTAAAAACAAAAAGAGATGCGCACTCAAGCCAGTGGCAGGATTATCAATATAAATTAAAAAAAAGAGATGCAACACGTCAATCATTCCGGCGCATTCCATTATATGCTGTTTTATTAACAATACTGATCCTTGCGGGTCAATGTATATTCATTCTATTAGACAAGACACTCGCAACTCAGAATAAAAAGTATCCTAAAATTTTTACCGAACACACTGAAATTTTTGATAAACACACGCTTCAAAAATTTTTCAAGAAAATCCCCTTTACCAGTGTATCTGAAAAAAATTTCGACTTAACCACCCGAGGAACCACTTACCAGATCAAATCCAGCATTGACTCTTGTCTGCAGGAATTTATCATTGACCATATTGATCGAAAAAATTCTAAATATTTCGGATTTATCGCTATGGAACCAGCGACAGGAAGAATTCTGTCAATGGTCAGTTATGATAAAAACGACAAGGATTCCAATATCTGTTTAACTTCGGAATACCCGGCGGCCAGTCTTTTTAAAATCATAACTGCTGCCGCGGTAATTGAAAAGTGCGGATTTAACTGTAATACGCCGGTCACTTTTAATGACAATAAATATACACTTTATAAAACCCAACTCAAGGATCGAACCAACAAATATACCAACCATATTACGTTTGCAGCATCTTTTGCCGGCTCCGTGAATCCGGTTTTCGGAAAAATTGGAAAAAACCGGCTGGGAAAATCCACGCTGGAGAACTATGCCGCCGCTTTTGGTTTTAACCGGACCTTTAATTTTGAAATTCCGCTCAACCCCAGCACCGTTTCCATCAGTGATAACCCCTATAACTGGGCGGAAATTGCCAGCGGGTTTAATAATACCACATTAATATCTCCCCTGCACGCTGCGCTTATTGTTTCCGGCATCGTCAATAACGGCAAAGTGTTAGAGCCGACAATCATCGACAAAATCAATGACCACGGCCAGGTTGTTTACCATCGACACTCTCGGGAAGGATCAGACATCATCACCTCTTACACAGCCAACACGTTAAAAAAACTGATGAATAAAACGGTTGAATCCGGAACGGCTTCAAAATCATTTTCCAGGTTCAAAAAAGACAAAATTTTATCCAGGCTGAATATCGGAGGAAAAACCGGATCAATTAACAACAATGCCCAGCATTTAAAATACGACTGGTTTGCCGGATTTGCCGAAGAAAAAAACGGCTCAACCAAAATCGTTGTTTCCGCCCTGGTCGTTCACCAGGATTATATCGGTACCCGGGCCGCAAGTTATTCTCGAATGGCTATAAAGGAATATTTCCAAAACTATTATGCAAACATCCATGATCAACAAGAAAAAAAATCCGCCGCTCTTTAACCGCTTTTTCAACACGGTCCGGACGTGCCTGGACACACGGCTTTATTTTGGAAAACACCCGGCATCCGTCCCGGAAAACTCCCTTATCTTCTTTCCGTGCCATAACAATATCCTGAACTGCGGGCTTGTCGGTATTGTCTGCGTAAAGAATAGCAAGAAGTCCGGTTCCGGTTTTCAAATGCCGGATTTTGAGAAATTAATAGCAGCAATTTTAAATCACGGATATGATCAATGTATTAAAAAAGAGCTTCTCCTGTCAAAAAACTATTTAGGCGGCGAAGAAAAAGTTGCAGAGTTAATGATGTCTGTTAAATCGCTTAAAGGCATCGATGCTTTTTTTACCATATACAATGATAATGAGATTCAACGCCGTCTGATGTCGCTGAATGATTCACTTCAGACAATCATTAACAAAGAATC
Organism: Deltaproteobacteria bacterium; assembly: GCA_024280875.1. Taxonomy (GTDB): domain Bacteria; phylum Desulfobacterota; class Desulfobacteria; order Desulfobacterales; family Desulfosalsimonadaceae; genus SURF-3. The sequence continues at coordinate 4,236 of JAJRPH010000306.1, forward strand.
TGAGAGCCTTTACCAGACAATGGGCCTTCTTTCAGCCGGAGACGTTGAAATTATTTCCAATCGGATAGAGACACTTAAGGATACATCGTGGATTCTTAACGCTGACCTGACCCAAAATATCATTAAAATCAAATCGCTCACCGGTGAACGGAATGTGTCATTAACTCCGTCAACCCTGTCCACTCTGAAAAATATCAATGTGGTATTAAACAGTATCGACCGACTGGAAGTTCGCGGACGTGACTCTGCCGGGATCTCCCTGCTGTTCACAGTTAGCCGGGACACCTATGATCATTTTACTAAACTGATCAACGACCAGAATCTTCAAAAGAATTTCAACAACCGGCTGAACCCGGATGTTCTTTTAAACCGCAGCATTAGTGTCAAAGAATCTGTAGATGACGGTTCCATTAAAAAAGTTGCAATTGCAGTCACATACAAAATCGCCGCTGAAATCGGATCTCTGGGAGATAATATCTCGTTTATCCGACAACAGATCCGCGAAGATGACTTGCTGCACACTTTAATCGCCCTTCCCCACCAGTATCATACGGTATCCGCCCATACACGATGGGCATCCATGGGCGCCATCAATGAAGCCAACTGTCATCCGGTTGACAATAAAATATTGCCGGATACCATTGAACCGACGGGAATCATCCATGTATGCTTAAACGGGGACATCGACAACTTCCAGAGATTAAAACAGACCTATGAGCAACAGGGCATCAACCTGCCCGGCGACATTACCTGTGACACCAAAATTATTCCAGTCCATATTGAAGCCTTTCTGAAAAAAGGACATGCCATCACAGAAGCATTCCGGCTGGCGGTGAATGATTTTGAAGGTTCCCACGCCATATCCATGCACTCGGATCTGGCACCGGGAAAACTGTTTCTGTCTTTAAAAGGAAGTGGCCAGGCTATATTTGTCGGTCTGGCAGATGACCACTATATTACTGCATCGGAAATATACGGCCTGGTTGAACAGACAAAGGATTTTGTTAAATTAGACGGTGAAACCCTGAACCCGAACCAGGCAGGTGTGGCGGTCAACGGTCAGATCTTTATTCTGGATCAGGCGTCAAAAGGCGGTCTTGACGGCATCACCGCCATGTCCTATGACGGGTCCGCCATAGAAATCACCTCGGAGCATATTCGAAAAACTCCGTTAACCTCAAGGGATATCGACCGGCAGGACTTTGATCACTATTTTTTAAAGGAAATTTCAGAAGCCCCGTCTTCTGTCAGAAGGACCATTGAAAACCGCTGGAAAATAGAAGGCACGGATGATAGGAAATTTATTATCTCGCTGAAGCAGCAGACAGTCCCAGAAAAGATTACATCTGCGTTTAAAACTGATAAAATCAAACGAATTATTTTCATCGGCCAGGGGACTGCAGGTGTGGCCGCCATCGTTTGCGCGGACATCATGCGGTTTTATCTTTCCGGACCCGATATTGCCGTTGAGGCATTAAAATCTTCTGAACTCAGCGGATTTATGCTCGATGAAGAAGAAACCGATCAGCTCAGAAACACTCTGCTGATACCTATCAGCCAGTCCGGAACCACCGCTGATACCAACCGAACTGTGGACATGGTAAAAAAACAAGGGGCCTGCTCCATTGCCATTATCAACCGCAGAGATTCGGACCTTTCATTTAAGGTGGACGGCGTATTCTATACCAGCAGCGGCCGGGACATTGAAATGTCCGTGGCATCCACCAAGGCGTTTTATTCCCAAATTATTGCCGGTGCCTTGCTCGGACTTTATTTCGCCCAGCTGACGGGTCGACGCAACAACGCATTTATCTCAAACGAGATCAAACAAATGATCGAGTTGCCGTCCCATATGGAAAAAATCCTTTCCATGAAAGACCAGATCCAGGCATCTGCACTGCGCAACGCGATTACCCGCACCTACTGGGCGGCGGTGGGCAGCGGCCCGAATAAGGCGGCGGCTGATGAAATCAGGATCAAACTCAGCGAGCTCTGTTACAAGACTATCTCATCCGATTACGTGGAGGACAAAAAGCACATCGACCTGTCTTCTGAGCCGTTGATCTTTGTCTGTGCCGCCGGCACTCGTCAAAGTGTCATCGGTGACATCATCAAAGACACGGCCATCTTCCACTCACACAAGGCTTTACCCATCGTCATTGCCGATGAAAATGAAGATAGGTTCGATCCGTATTCGAACGATATTATCCATGTCCCGTCGGTGAGCGAGCATTTTGCGCCCATTTTGAACACTCTGGTTGGTCACCTATGGGGGTATTACGCTGCCCTGACTATTAATGACGGCTCCCGCTTTTTATATGATTTCAGAAAAGACTTGCAGAATACCATGGAGAATTTTGCTAAAGACGGCCTGGATATTTATGAAATTGCGCTGGAAAAAACCTTCAGGGAAAAAATTATTCGATTTTATCATGAATTCAGAAAACGGCAGGAAGATAGCCGTCTATCCGCAACCATTGGAATCAACGCGTCCACTCACCTGATCCTTTTGTTAAAATATCTTGGCGGCAAATTACCCTTGACTGATTTTGAGCTGGATTTCGGTATTAAGGGGACTGCGGCAAATATGTTCAACAAATTATTCGAATCTCTGGGGAACGCAATCAACTGCCTGGCAAGGCCGGTAGACGCCATCAAACACCAAGCCAAAACCGTGACCGTTGGTACCAGCCGGATTGAGGAAAAAGTCGAAGGACTTTTGTTTGATTTCCTCACATCAAAGGACTTTACGCTGGCGCAGTTAACCATCAGCAACATCATGGTCATCAAAAACCTGCAGAACATTATCGCACAGATCAACGGCTCCACCCTTTACCGGATATCCAACATCAATCTCCTGGGAGAACCCACAGAAAACACCTCCATTGAACTGGTCGAGAAGACCGGTACTTCCGCAGCCATGATTTCGCGCGCTGAAAATGACAATCGCCTCAAAGGGACCAAAAGAATCATTGTCCGCCGGGGAAGTGTTTATATCGGTTCAGGCCGAAAAGACAACCGGAGTATCCTGGTCATCCCGCTGATTTCAAATGATCCGTCGCGCCCCAATACCATCGAATTCCTGATGCTGTTAGATATCGGGTTCAATCCGGACGTCTCTTTGTCGTCCAAAGTCAAGGCGCTGGGCGGCAAGCACGAACATATCAAGAACCTGGTTCAGGAAAACAATATTGTGTGGGAGGATAAATTTCTTGAGCTGGTGGAGATGGCGGACTTGTTCGGGATGTCGGCGGAAAAGGTGGCGGAATCGATTATTGCGAAGTTGGGTATGGATTTGTAACGATTTTGAAAAAGATAACCATGACGGTGATAACGCCGGTTATAGCTTTGGGCATGGCTGGCCAATAACCGCTGCATGACTGTGATCCCGGAGACCACGCCGGTTCGCAAAAGCAGTTTGGATTTGCTCCAGGATGGGGGCCAAGCGCTTTAAAAAAGTCGTAACGATCCTGATCATCATCAAATATCCTGCGACGTTCAATGCTGCGTGCAATGATGGGGTGCAACGCACCGATCGTGTCGATGCGGGATTGTCTTGGCATGAAATGAACCCCTATCTCATAGAAAACCGTGCATCAAGTTAATAAGTTTGGGGCGTCCCCTACTCCCTCGTCCCCTACTCCCCTACTCCGCAAAGTTGGAAACATTTATGCATAAAATACAATATGACAGTTTGATCAGACCCAAGATTATAATAGCAAAAAATAAAAATAACATAGTCGCTTTAAAGCAGATTGTGTTGGAATCTGGTTTATCTGTCCGGGCAACCAATGTTCTTTTGGCAAATGTAGGATCTCTGGAAGAATTGAATTTGATGGACGAAAACATCTTGTCCTCGTTTCCAAATTGCGAAAGAAAAACTATTCAGGAAATTCAAAGCTTTGTTCATGCCATTCAATTTCAAGGGGGAATTGAGACGCCAGTTTCAATAAAAGAACTCCTATCAGCACCGCCTATAAAATCAACAATTGCCCTGCTTCCGATTTTTTCTAACGACGTACTTGAGGACGTGACCATAAAGGATTTGCATTTGGCTTTTTGCGCTCAAGTTAAATTTAAAGATATACCATTATCTACAAGGACATCAAATACCCTGCACAATCAACGCGTAACAATGGTTGGAGAGGTCATGTTAACCCCTTTGTCTGCGCTGCGTGCCTGGAAAAATTTTGGCAAAAAGAGCATAAACGAACTCAAAGACGTCATTCTTTCATTATGCCTGACCGGGAGCTATTCACCATACAATGAAGAAGCAGTAGTTATTAATTTTTCCAGCTATGAAGGTATGATATCAAGCTTCACTGCTGTCTGTATAAGAAATAAACGGAATCAGAAATTGTTCCAGAAAAGATTCTGTTTTCAAACTGAAAAAATCCCAACCCTCGAAGAACTCGGTCAGGCCTTTGATCTCACAAGAGAGAGAGTCAGACAGATAGTCAATAAAGAGGTTCGCAAGTTCAAACACAGGGTTAATATGGATAAGCTGGACCTTTTTTGGGAAATAATTGACCTGGCTGTGACCAGTGGCGGCGGTATTATCCATTTAGGGGCATTGCCCTTAGTCTTGCAGGAAAATTTCAACTGGCCGACTGCACCTCATCCCCTTGCTTTAGGGCAATTGCTTAATCTTCGGAGATCAGATGACGGTAATAAAGACGTCAGAGATCTTATCACAGCAGACTGTGATTGCTCATACTGTGATAAGGTGTTGGAACGAATTAATGATTTGGAATTTACAGAAAATGAATCCTACCATATTGAAGTTCTTGCATTAAAACTTAATGACTATTGTCAAGCCCATTGCCCGAATCAAGAACCGGCTAATACATTCCACAGGGCGTTTGTTGAAAATTTGATTGACCGAACCGGTGGAGATTTGATCCTGCATGAAGACATTGTGATGTCTCACAATAAATGGCTTGAAAAATATTGTAACAAACTTGAAGATGTGGCTTGTCATCTTCTTGAAGATCATGGCAAGCCCATGCATTTCAGTGAACTCGCAAGTCAGATTCGCAAGCAAAATATAAATTTTAAGGAACTATCAGATCATAATCTTCACAGTTCTATCAGTCGCTATGATAGAATCAAAATTGCCAGTCGGGGAACCTATGGACTCAAATCATGGAAACTTAAAAGTTATCGGTCAGTTTCAACGGCTATCGAAGGGTTTCTTGATGAAAAAGGTCTACCGCAACGGCGGCAGAATATTATCAAGCACCTGGATGGAGAATTTACCGATACAAACATTACGGCATCACTAATGGTTGAAACAAGGTTTAAAAGTATCGGTGACGGGATTTACGACCGGCAACAAAACTGGCAAAAAAGAACTCTTGATGACCTTATCGAACATTTATCCAA
>JAJRPH010000307.1 GCA_024280875.1 Deltaproteobacteria bacterium
ATCAAGTCCGCTTTCCACCGACCTTTCCGATATGGCGGACAGAAACGGCCGGCCAAAGAATTCAGGGTCCTTGGACCGGCCCAGGTTAACTGTCCGGACCAGAATGTTCATAAGCCATTCCATCTGAGTAACCCAGGCTGAAAACAGTTCCTCAAAGTCCTTGAATTGTCTGGGGTCACCGGTTTGCGGGCCCATCTGCATCTGCACCACCCGGTCAAAGCCGTTTGACAACGTATACTCGATCATCTTGGCACAATTGGCAGTTGCAGAGGCCATGCGCATGGGCTGAAATCCATGTTTGGTGGTGGGGCACGGAGACATGCAGGCCTGATGCACCCAGGTCCGAGCCTCTTCTAATGGATGCCCGTACCAGTGCACGGTGTTCTCCACACAAATCGGGTCGTTTCGCATGGAAGGGTACCCGAGCCCGTGCCGGATACACTCAAAGCATTCTCGCATGACCTCATCCTTGACCCCTGGATGCCACCGGAAACCAAATGTGGGATTGGACACGCGGACCAGCCTGGCAGCCTGCATAAAAGCTATAGTCAGATCATTACACGCATCTGAACCGTCTTTATTCACACCACCCATTGTCCATACCCACGTACCGGTGATGCCCTGGAGCCCTTCCCTGGCCCACCGGGGGGCAAATAAACCGATTTCATAGGTGCGAATCATGAATTCTCCCACCAGGTCAAGGGCCTCTTCCTTTGTCAGACGCTTGTCAATATTAACATCCTTGTCATAGTATGGCCCGTGATAATAATCCGGGCGGCATGGCATGGCGCCTTCAAATGCTTCGTGCCGGGCGAGGATCTGAATAAAATGGCCCAGTTGAAAAGACTCCTGTAGATTTCTCGGCGGCTTTGCCGGCACCTGTTCACAGGTTTCTGAAATCCGCATCAATTCTTCCTTGCGCTTGGGGTCAGTCTCAAAATTTTCAGCGATAATCCGGGCCAGGCGCGCGTAACGGTCAGCATGTATGATACATGCTTCTAGCATGATCTGCATGGCTTCCCAATTCAGCAGCTTATCATATAAGGGCAGAATGTCCGGCCCGGGATTGCCGGATGGTTTCTTTTCCGCCTCATCCATGTGACCGTCGATTTCATCGATAATGTCTTCAAATCCCCGTTTGCCGGTCAAAATATATTCATAATCCTTGCCGGCATAACCATAGGCAGACGAAGGCGTCCCCCAGCCGATAACCCCGCTCATGAACTTGACCAGATCTTCCGGATCAAGGACCCGGCCCAGCCTGTCAATAGATGTTTGTCCGCCCCAGTAGTCGGTCAGCTCGGCAATGGTTTTAAGAGATTCTTCTTGCGGTTCAGGGATAACACCTGATTCATTGTATACTTCCTCATTAACAATGCTGGCACCCTCAACACACCATTGCAAAGAGTTGGGCAGCCCCCCTGCATACCCCACAAGCTGTGCATGGTCGGTTATGAAAATCGTTTTATTCTCAAGCACATTGGCCAGTGCTTTTGCCTTCCGCAACATCTGGGGATCACGGTCGTTCTCTTTCCATGCTTCGGTAAAAAGAGTTGGACGTTCAATGTCAATTTTAATTCCCGGATTATAAGCGCCGCCGATGGCCCCTTTTTTCCATACGGCTTTTCTTAAGTAATCCAGACGCTTGGAGCGTGTTTTTTCAGCAACCCACCACCATTCCTGGTCTTTTTCGTGCTTTTTTAGTTCTTTTGCCGCTGCCGTTACCATTTTATTTCCTCCTGGAATATTAATTTTATTTTTTTTGAAATTGATCGCATTTGGATGCGTCGGTCTCATCATCGACCGGTTTTGCCTTATAATAAGCCTGCCTCGGATCAACTACCCGTTGAACACAATCTCCGGTTGAAGGATCGTCTTCAATCGGAAAAAAATTAGTGCATTCATTACATGTTGTCATTTGTATTCACCTCCCTTCAATTAATCATTAACGTCTTACTTCATTAAAATTTTCTATTGCTTGTTCAATTGACCGCACATAGCGAGCCATGTATCTCATGAAAAAAAAGCAGGCTATGGGTTTCATTGCTACAGGTGTTGCTATTGTCAATTTTCAGCTTCAAAACCCGAACCGCCAATGGTAACCTGCCTGGCCACAGGTTCATAAAAGTCGACCAGGTAATCGATATCAGCCGGATCAAGCGCCTGGGCACCGCCCATATCCCACTTTCTTCCAATCCAGCTATATTTATCCTCACACCAGTTATGATAAGGAAGCAGGTCTATTCGATCCAGCGGCCGCGACAGCGTTGATAGAAACGCCACAACTTTTCGGTGATATTCAGATGAATCGCTATATCCGGGTATCACCAATATCCGCAGCCAGATTTCAGAACCATTGTCGACAAGCCTGGATAAATTCTGCAAAATCAATTCATTCGGCACTCCGGTTAATTCTTCATGAATCGCTGAATCAATGTGCTTCAAATCGTAAAGGATGATGTCTGATTTGTTTGCGAGCAATTCAAGAGATTCCCACTGGCCGAACCCTGAAGTATCAAGACAGACGTGGATTCCTCTTTTTTTGGCGGCTATTAACAGCTTATCCGAAAAAGCAGTATGGGCTGTCGGGTCTCCCCCGCTTAAGGTCATGCCGCCACCGGAATTTTTATAAAAAAGATCATCTCTTTCCACTTCGTCTAAAATTTCCTCTATGGTCATCGGTTTCCCGACAATCTCCAGCGCTCCGTAATTACAAGCATCAACGCATTTCATGCAGTTATCGCAATTTTCTTTAATAATTTTATAATATGTACTCCCTTCGGCATTTGACTCTTCCGGCGAAACAGGAGAATTTATTGCTTCGTTGGGACAGGCATCAAAACAGGCGCCGCATTGTACACAGAGCCTTCTTTTCCAGTAGAGCTCTTTTGTGAAGGACTGGGTCTCAGGATTATGGCACCACCGGCATTTCAGATTGCACCCTTTCAGAAAAACATTGGTTCTAAAGCCCGGGCCGTCATTTATGGAAAAGCGCTGAATTTGAGAAATTAACGTTTCATCACTCATTTTTATTCTCCAGACAATTAATGTGGAATAAAACGGCTGTGAATACTTTTTGAGATAAACAGTCGTGCGAGGTGTAAACCATGTTTCGGAATATTCGAATTTTGGGAACATTCAAACAATTCTTAAGTAATGATACTTTCAAATAGCGTGCCAACAGTAATAAGATAAAGTTTAGCAACCTGAAAAAAGGGGGAGGCTTATAGGCTCTTAGGAGCATAAGAGATTTAACACGTTGTGATTTGCAAAAAATTTTTTGTGGCATACACCGGCCGCCGGACAAAATTAAAAATATCGGTCAAACTGGCATTTTTTGCGCAATCATGTCCGAAACTATGAATTTGCCAAATTGAACCAACATCCTTGATTCAATACAAAAATAATTTTATTCAAAATTTAAACCGCTCAATTTAGGGTGAAACAAGGCCCTGCAGAAGACAAACCTTGTTTCGTACAACAACAGCAACATGCAAAATGATTCCTTTTGAACAAAGAACATTTACAACGGTATATTCCCATGCCGTTTCCCATATCTGTTTCTTCTTTTATCCGGCATGGATTTAAGGGCACGGATCAGATAACTCCTTGTTTCGGCTGGCGTGATCACATCCTGAACATTTAAATTGGATGAAATGTCATAAATGGGATTAGCATAGGTTTCCCGGTATTCCTTGAGCTTCTGATTTATAAATTCCTCTGTAACCCCTGGCGTTCTTCCATAAAGCAGCATAATTGACTGTTCCGCGCCCAGAATCCCTGTTTCCATAATCGGCCAGTAAAGCACCATATCATTTCCAAGCCCGGGCAGCACGCCCATGCCGAGATTCCCTCCTCCATATGCTTTTCTTAAAACCAGAGAAATTCGAGGGACGGTCGCTTCGCAAAGCGCGTACAGGACTTTCGCGCCACGCCTGATGATACCCGAATGCTCCTGATCGGAACCAGGCATATACGCCGGGGTATCGACCAGAAGAATCAGCGGAATATTAAAGCAATCGCAGAAGCGAATAAATCTTGCCTGTTTGTCGGAACTGTCCGACGTTAATGCACCCGCCTTAACCATTGGCTGATTGGCAACAATGCCGATTGTTTTTCCGTCCAGCCGGGCAAACCCAACAATCATCTCCTGTGCAAAGTCTTTTTTGACCTCATAAAAATCGCCGTTGTCCACAATTGAATGAATCACCTGATGCATATCAAAAGGTTTGTTGGGCGAGCAGGGAATAATATCATTTAATTCAACACATGACCTTGCAGGGTCATCATTGCTTTGATATACAGGGGGCGCTTCATCGCAATTTAAAGGCAAAAAACTCAACAGCCTTCTGATATTCAGCAGGCATTCCCCCTCACCTGCATAAACGAAATCGCAGCAGCCGCTTACCTTTGAATGGACCCCAGCCCCTCCGAGTTCATCTTTAGTAATATCTTCTCCGCTAATCATTTTTACCACCTGCGGCCCGGTGATAAACATGTGGCTCTGTTTGTCAATCATGTAGATAAAGTCGGTCAGGGCAGGCGAATAAACCGAAAGTCCGCTGGATGTGCCTAGAATGGCGGATATTTGAGGAATCATCCCGGAAGCAAGTGTGTTCGGGAAAAAAATTGACCCGCCATGTTTTTCGGAAATATTTGAAAAAAGGGAGCGCTTTCCCATGGAAAACACTTCCAGGTCTTCAGACGTCGGTAGCCTTGCCCCCGGTGAATCGTGAAGCCCGATAAAAGGGACCTTGCATTCCAATGCCCGCTCCACGGTCCGGTACATTTTATTCCCATGCTCCAGGCCGACAGATCCTCCCTTTACAGTAGGATCCTGCGAATAAACATATACCTGTCTTCCATCTATGGTCCCGCTTCCACAGACAAGTCCGTCTCCAGGGATATCTTTGGCATGTCCGACAAGCATGTTTATCTCCAGCAGGCTATTTTCATCCAGAAGTATATCAAGCCGTTCCCTGGCTGTCAGTTTACCCATGGCGTGCTGTTTGGCGATTCTTTTTTCACCGCCGCCCATGCGTACTTTTTGACGAACTTCTTCAAGCTCTTCTATTCTTTTTTTCAACATTGGTTCCATTGACGATATTCTCCTTGTTTCAACTTTCAATATTTGTCTGACTCGTAACTGATCACAGGGCTGGCTATTTTTTTTATGCCTTGCTCTTTCCGGCAGCCGCTTCGGCTTCCTCAAGGTCTGAATACCCCAAACCGGATACCATGTGGACATAGATTTCTTCGGTCATATTCTTTTCCTGGCTCCGCTTAACCATAATATCCCGAAAATGATGGGTCAGCGTCATCAATGAATATGTTTCAAGTTCGCAGCGAAGATACGTTTTAAAAGAAGTGTCCGCCGCCTGTTTTTCGGTGTCCGTGAGAGGGCGACCGCGTGACATTAGCACAGGATACTTTGCAAACATTTCTTTCTGCCACGCCATCTGAACCCCAACAATTTCATTCAGCATATTATCGATTTGTGGATTCTCGTGCAGGGGCGGTATCAAATTTTCCATGCGGGCATACTTTAATGTCATCAGGTTCCGTCCGTCATCCACTGCATTTTTTAAATCAGACAGATAACTCTGCAGCGTTTCTTCCGACCATGCCACAAATTGGGCGGAGCGCATAACGCGGAAGCCTTCCGGGTCCTCCTGACATGCAACCGGGTAGCGGGAACGAACAGAGACAAACATTTCAAGTTCGATTTCGAGTATTTGGGTGATTAATTTTTCTTTTTCCATCATCATTCCTTGTTATTTTGAAGTTTCTACTTCTTTACAGTACCAATCATAAGTCCTTTGCATTCCGTCTATCAGTGACATGTAAGTAAAACCCAACACCTGCCGAATCAGATCGCAGGAATAGATCAAATGGCTGTCTAAGGGAAAAGGCAGCGGAATCCTGTTTTGATCAATTTCAATCACGCTCATGGATTGTTTGGGTATCGCACGGTCAGTGACACATTCAAGAATTTCAATCAGCCGACCGTATGAAACCAGCTCCGGAGCATTTAAATTAAATGTCTTGTTGTATGTGTCCGGATTTCCCATGCACAAAACAATAATCCGGGCCGCATCCCATACGGAAACAAATTGAAAAAGCGCCAGGTCGTTATCAGGTATCACTGCCAATTGGCCTTTCCGGATCAAATCAAAAAAATAGCTCTCCCGAGGGGCGTAATTATATTTGCCGTAAATAATGCCCGGCCGAAGACAGGTAAAGGGAATAAGATTATGTTTACAATGCATTGCCATGGTTTTCTCAGCCAGCAATTTCTGGTATCCGTAATCTGCGGCAGGGCCAAGTTCGGGCTGAGGGCCGGTTAATGTGGGAGATCCCTCTTTGATGGGGAGAGCTTTTGTTGGTGCATAGACGGAAACCGTACTGATAAAAAAATAATGCTTGATATTTTTTGGCGGCAGAACGAGAAACAGGTTGCTTATGTCCTGTGGCGTATACGCGCAAAAGTCGATTACACCATGCCATGATAATTTTGGAAGAAGCGCTTTTAGAGTGGTGATATCGTTTCGATCACTTTCAATTTCCACAACCCCGTTTATGTTTAATGGACGGTTCCCCCGGTTTACCACGTATATCCGGTAGTCATTATTCTGGGCCAGAGTCTCAACAAAAACCCTGCCGAGAAAAAAACTCCCGCCGATAACCAATAAATTTTTCATATGTACCTTTTTTTTGTTATCCAACCCAGACGTTTCGATCACGCAATATTTTATCCTCAATCCGGTTCTGAATAGTCGGTCCGTGGTCAGGTAGGAATGAACTCTCGTTGTCACTGAGCTCCTGGTTTTTCAACTCTTTGATAACAGTTACGCACATCCCCTCGACCCGCTTGATTTTTGCCCTATGATCGGATTCGGATATCAGCGCTTCAATCTCTCTGTAAACCCAATCGCCTAAAATCGGGAGGTCCTTCACCGCCCGGTGCATCCATTTATAAAACGGAGCATATTTTCTATTTAAAAGAAATATAAGTGACATGAGGTCAGCACAAAATTTGGTTTCAGCATATTGGGCAGCAAAATATTCGCCTCGCTGGACACACCGCAGGAAATTATATTGCCCGGCTTGCCCGATGGTCATACAGCGCGATGCGATCTTTTTAAGCCTGACATCCTCAGGATAGAAATTAAGCAAAGCCTCACGACGGCGGGTAAACTCCTTGAGCGGGTCCCAAAAAACCTTCCCATTCGTACAGGCCGCCAGATTATTTTCCGGAATGAGCATCCAATCATTAAGGTCTGACGGCAAATGATCGAACCCGATAAATTTCCGGTAAAATTGACTGATTTCAAAAACACCGATCCGTTCATCGCCCCATTGGCTTTTTTCCCTTGGACCAAAACCGTCAAAAGACTGCGTTAATCCAGCCACCGCCACCTTTAATCCGCTGCCAATTTTTTCGAAATCTTCGAAACTTAACCATAAACAGAACCCAGGCCCCCAGTCATGATCCCGGGAGAAGCTGTCATCAAACCCGAAACACTCGGAACCGTCCCCAACCAGACCGACCGCAATGCGATCGATATAGTCAATAAACTTTTCGCGGAGCATGGGGAATCCGACTTCCTGAAAACATGTCTCTGATAATTCAAGCCCTTACATATCTTCTCGCTCCCTTTTTAATACCGGATAAAACTGATATATTCTTTTCAACCAGCCGGGCCCTTTCCTCCATATTCAATTCCTCATACAGGGCTTTGGCCTTGTAAAACCATTCAAGGGCCGGCTTGAATTCCTTTTTTTGAGTCAGGATATATCCGATATCGGTGTATTGATCAGCAAGTCCGGACTTATCCCCCTGTAAT
>JAJRPH010000308.1 GCA_024280875.1 Deltaproteobacteria bacterium
ATGAAAATCGGCGTGATGTTTGGAAATCCGGAAACCACAACCGGTGGGAACGCCTTAAAATTTTATTCATCGGTACGGATCGAAATCCGTCGTATGACAGCCATCAAGGACGGCCAGGAGGTCATGGGCAATCGGACCAAGGCCAAGGTGGTAAAGAATAAAATGGCGCCGCCGTTTAAACAGGCCGAATTTGACATTATGTATGGTGAAGGGATTTCAAGCACCGGAGAAGTCTTAGATATCGGCGTCGAGGCGGGTGTCATCGAAAAAAGTGGCTCCTGGTACTCCTATGATGGGGAACGCATCGGCCAGGGGCGTGAGAATGTAAAAAAATTCTTCAAGGAAAACGAAGAATTGTTTAACCGGTTACTGCTCAAGGTAAAAGCGGTCATCGGACTGACTCCAGCTGAAGAGAATGCCGATAAAGGCGAAAACGAAAATTCTAAAAATACAGAATCCAAAGATAAGTAAATATACGGGGGATTGATGACCGGAGACGAAATACGCAGGAAATTTTTTGATTATTTTAAACGCCGGAATCACCAGCTTGTCCGGAGTTCATCCGTGGTACCCCAGGACGACCCGACGCTTTTGTTTACAAACGCAGGCATGGTGCAGTTCAAGCGGACATTTCTCGGAGAGGAAAAACGGGATTATAACAGGGCGGTGACCTCCCAGAAGTGCCTACGGGCAGGCGGAAAGCATAATGACCTGGAAAACGTTGGTTACACGGCCCGGCATCACACGTTTTTTGAAATGCTGGGTAATTTTTCCTTTGGAGATTACTTTAAGGAAGATGCTATCCGGTTTGCCTGGGATCTTCTGGTGAATGAATATCAACTGCCTGCGGATAAATTATGGATATCGGTATTTTTAGATGACGATGAAGCCTATGACATCTGGCACAAACAGATCGGCGTGTCGGCGGATAGAATCGTCAGGCTCGGAGCAAAGGATAATTTTTGGTCCATGGGAGATACCGGTCCCTGCGGCCCCTGTTCGGAAATTCTGATTGACAGGGGCGAAGAATTTGCCTGTGACAGTGAAGATTGCGCGGCGGGCTGTGATTGCGACCGCTATCTTGAGATATGGAATCTCGTGTTCATGCAGTCCAATCGTGATGAAGACGGAAAAATGACACCGCTGCCGCATCCGAGCATTGACACCGGCATGGGACTGGAGCGCATTGCTTCGGTGATCCAGAACGTGCCGACAAATTATGATACGGACCTTTTCATGCCGATCATGAGAAAGATTGAATCCCTTTCCGGCAGAAAGCTGGGCGATGATCCGACCAGTGATATTGCAATGAAAGTCATTGCCGATCACAGTCGCGCGGGTGCATTCATGGTTGGCGATGGTGTTCTGCCGTCAAACGAGGGACGCGGATATGTGCTGCGCAGAATCCTGCGCCGGGCCATACGCTATGGACGCAATATTTCCCTGACCGAGCCTTTTTTACATGAGACGGTGGCAACGGTTTTTGACGTCATGCAGTCAGGTTATCCGGAACTCCTCGAAGAAAAAGCGTTTATTACCAATGTGATCAAAAATGAAGAACTTCGGTTCTCGGAAACCCTGGATAATGGCCTCAAACTTTTAAATGAAACCATCGGTCAAATGAAACAACGCGGCGAGAGCGTCGTGCCCGGGGATGTCATTTTTAAGCTGTATGACACGTTCGGCTTTCCAGTGGATATTGTCAAAGATGTGGTCAGAGACAGTAAACTGGATCTGGATATGGACGGGTATCATCAGGCCATGGCAGACCAGAAGGAAAAATCCCGTTCAAAAATTTCATTTTCAAATGTCAGTGACGCATATAAAAATTTTTCAGCAAGTATTGAAAAAATGCCGGAGTTTGTGGGCTATGACAGGTTGAGCTGCGAATCTGAAATTTTATTGATGGTGGTTGACGGTGACGCCGTTGAAGTTGCGGAATCCGGTCAGACAGTTGAAATTATTACTCAGCAAACGCCTTTTTATGCGGAATCCGGCGGCCAGATCGGTGACGAAGGCCGGATCAGTGCCCAAGACCTGCTTGTGGAAATTGAAAAGACCATTAAAGACCCCACCGGCCTGATCATACACAAGGGCAAAGTCGTGTCCGGAACCGCCCGGACCGGTGTTTTGGTGACGTTGACCGTGGATAAGGACAAACGAAAAGCCACCGAGGCCAATCACA
Organism: Deltaproteobacteria bacterium; assembly: GCA_024280875.1. Classification (GTDB taxonomy): domain Bacteria; phylum Desulfobacterota; class Desulfobacteria; order Desulfobacterales; family Desulfosalsimonadaceae; genus SURF-3. The sequence goes on from JAJRPH010000308.1 coordinate 2,186, forward strand.
CGGCAACCCACCTGCTCCATGCGGCATTGCGGACGGTGCTGGGTGATCATGTGCGTCAGGCCGGTTCCCATGTAGGCCCGGAACGGCTGCGATTTGATTTTACGCATTTTTCGCAGGTGGATCTTGAAACACTCAATCAAATTGAAACTCTGGTCAATGATCGAATCCGGGACAATATTTCCGTATCCATTAAAGAAATGTCGGTGGATGAGGCATTTAAGAGTGGTGCAATGGCGCTTTTTGAAGAAAAATACGGGGATGTCGTGCGGGTGATCTCGTTGGATACTTTCAGCAAGGAATTATGCGGCGGCACCCATACGGGATTAACCGGCAATATCGGATTGTTTAAAATAGTCAGTGAATCCAGTGTCGCGTCCGGAGTGAGGAGAATCGAAGCTCTGACCGGCAGTGTCGCAATCAGCCAGATTCAGAACGTCACAAAGGTGTTAAATGATACGGCCAATATTCTCAGGGAACGCCCGGAAAATTTAATTTCGAGGGTGGAGACCATGTTGTCCAGCCAAAAACTGCTTGAAAAAGAACTGGAGAAAGTAAAATCACAAATTGCCGCCAAGTCGGCGGATAATATCGAAGATGATGTCCGGTTAGTCAATGGCATCAATGTCGTGGCTAAAAAGGTGGTGGTGGAAACGCCGGCCGCATTGAGGGAGCTGGCGGACAAATTCAGGGATAAAATCAAGTCGGGGATTGTTGTGCTGGGGGCGGAAAATAATGCCAAAGCACTGCTGATTGCTATTGTCACCAAAGATCTGCTGGATCGATTTCATGCGGGTAAAATTGTCAAGGCGGTTGCCGCTGAAGTCGGCGGCGGCGGCGGAGGGAGACCGGATATGGCCCAGGCCGGAGGATCCAAACCGGAAAACCTTGATGCTGCCATGAAAAAGGTGTTTGAGTTGGTAGAAGGTGGAAGGTAGAAGGGTCGCCCATTAACGTTAAAAATCGAACCTCAAACATTGGATATTTCTTTAATGCGTAGGCCGGATTAGCTCGTAGAGCGTAATCCGGAACTTATCGAAGGTTTATATTATGACTTGTTTCCACTGAGAATTATGGGGAGAATTATGGAAACCAGAACAAAAATGAACTTTCGTTAGAGGGCATTTATTTGACATTTGTTCCTGATATGCGTATGGTAGGAATAAAAGTAAGGAGATTTATTATGCCTAAAACACGAATCAATGTAAGTCTTGACAAAGACCTCGCCGATTTCGCCAAGGTCTTTGCTGCTGAAAACCGCACATCAGTTGCGGATATTGTCACGCAATACCTGCTGGTCTTGAAGCGGCGTGTCGAGGGTGAATATGTTGAAAGAATTCTTGGCCATCCGGCCTTTCAAAAGGCAATGGAAGATGCTCAGGCCAGGCTTCGGAACGGAACCGCTGAGTGGCACTCATATGATGAAGTCTTTGGTGATTAATGGAAGCTGTCTTTGAGGCCTCTTTTCTGAAAGCCGTTAAAAAACACGCTTCAATCAAAAAGCTGGTCAAGAAAAAAGTCGATATGATAATTGAAAACCCGATTGCTATTGGCGAACCGTTGAAGGGTAATTGGCAGGGGTTTTATTCATGTCCTGTGAAACGTAATTTCATCATTATTTATCTATACTGTGAAGTTTGCCGAAAAAAAGGTGACGATGCTGTCGTGGCCTGTTCGAATTGTCGGGAAATATCGGATAAAACCATTAAATTTGTTCTACTTGGGCCTCATGATGACGCTTATGGAATTTAACAGAACGAAAAGAGTCTACAAAGTTGATGTCAATTCAAGGATACAATCAAGTCCTGGATTGTTGTGCTTGGGAGCATCGGTCGGCCGGAAATGGCCCAGGCCGGGGAATCCAAGCCGGAAAATCTCGATGCTGCCATGAAAAAGGTGTTTGAGTTGGTGGAAGACTGAAAGTAGAAGGCTGAATAAAAGCGGAGTATGAAAAGCAGGTTACATTTTCATGGTGATCAAATTATTATCTGAGTGACAGTGGAATGTCACCAGTCTACTATTGATGCGACCCTCCGGAGGTGAGGCATAATCTAATCTACGATCATTGACGAGTCCAAAACTAAGGGCTGGATTTTTCCTTAAAAATTTGGATAAGGGAAACTGCTATATATTATGCCTGTCTAATTTTACCTGGAATGCCGCATAGCTATTGCATGCTTGCATGGAGGGATTTTGACGGAGACCCCTTTTGTCTGTTGTTGTTTTTAATTCACAATTCAAGACCCGGCACCAATTGTTTCCGAGCCACCACCGCCTTTTGGAAAAGTTCTGGTGATCGATGATGATCCCAATATACGCCAGGGGCTCGAAAGAACACTAAAACAAAGAAACTTTGATGTCGTGCTTACACAAAACGGCATGGATGGTGTAAGTCTGCTATGTGATGATATAGGCTGCGTAATATTAGACGTAAAAATGCCAAAAGTAAGCGGGATTGAAGTCTACGGTATGCTTAAAGAAAAAGATCCCAATGTGCCGGTCATTTTTTATTCCGCATATCCTGGTGGTGAAGATGTGGCAAAAAAATGAAGCCTTATGGATTTATTGAAAAAGGTGTTTCAGGACAGATTGACAGTCTTTACGATTTAATTACAACTGCTGTTGTTGATCGGAATAAGAATTTATTGACATAAACTTATATTTAAACTTATATTTAACTTATGTGTGAAATCGAATGGGAAAAGAAAGCGCTTAAACAGTTAATCCGAATATCGTCAAAAGACCGCAAAAGTATTACCGAATCGGTTAAAAAGCTTTCAACCTGGCCTGATTGCTAAAATGTGAAAGCATTGACAAATTATAAATATCAGTATCGGCTCAGAGTCGGGCGATATCGGGTTTTCTTTGATGTTGAAAATACTCTTATGATTATATGGATTGAAGAGGTGAAGAAAAGAAAAGAAATGAACGGACATATTAAACACCAAGTTATACAAAAGGATGGCGTTCCAATGTTTGTGATCGTGCCATATCATGAATACTTACAGTTTCAAAAGCCTGAAGTAAAGATATATTTCCCTCATGAAGTGGTTGAGCAAAGCATTGTTGAAGGAAAAGGACTTGTCCGCGCATGGCGGGAATACAAAGGAATTTCCCAAAAGGAAATGGCAAAACGCATGGGAATAACCCAGGCCGCTTATTCCCAGATGGAAAAGCCAAAAGCAAGGCTGCGGAAAACAACGATTGCTAAGATCACCGTTGCTCTTGAAATTGATGTTGAACAGCTTAAGCTTTGACAATTTTGTATTATAAAACAGGAAAAAAGCAAATGAGAATTTTTACTGCAGTCATTGAAAAATGCCCTGATACCGGATTTTATGTTGGGTATGTCCCAGGTTTTACAGGAGCGCATTCACAAGCGGAAACGTTGGATGAATTGAGCAGGAACCTCGAAGAAGTTATCCGGATGCTGCTTGAGGATGGCGAACCCAAAATAGACGCGGAATTTGTCGGTACTCAGACTGTGATGGTGGCATAATTATGGGATCGATTCCGGTGCTTAAACCAAAGGAAGTCATTTCAATAAAATACTTCTGCAAAGATGTTTCATCCCTATAACGAATGTATATGAGCATTTTAAAAGAGACTTAAAATAGGGATCAGGTGCCAGGGAACAGGGGTCAGCATTTTATTCCCCGAAACCCGAAACCCGAACCCTGAACCCTGAACCCCTGTTATGAATGATTTTGATGAACTCTTAAAAAAATTTGAACAACCTGAAAAAAAGACTGTTGAAGTTCATGACAACCGTGGGAACAAGAATAATCGCCATTGACTAGAAAAAACTGAACATCCAACATTGATGGCTTCGTAAAAAGTTCAACTTCTGCGTTGCGCTGCATCCTTCGTTTTTTCATGGTACGATAAGTACAAATCATCACTCAGGATTTGCGCGCCTTGAATTTGAAGCTTTTTTCTTTGCCATCCGTATCTGACTTTTTACGAGATTGTCAACATTGAATGATGAGATCGTTTTGCTCCGCCAGTTTATAGTTTCTAAAATAGGCAGAAATCCTTATTCAAAATTCGATGTTGGGCGTTCGATGTTCGACGTTTACATCCTTGCGCTTTTTATACCTTGCCGTCCCAAGTTTATTCCCCAAACGCCTCTTCAAACCGAACCGACGCCGGTTGCGGAGGCAGGGGCGCTTTCATCTGAATGGCATCATCAAGCGCTGCTTCCGAGTCTTCATCAATCCACCAATACCACAATGCGTTGCTTTCATTGCCGTATTTGGAAAGCACGGTGGCGGGCATACCGAACTTGTTCCAGTAAAGCAGGCGCGTATAATCAATATTCCAGAGCAGTACATACGGATATTCCTGATAAATTAACTGGTCGATTTCACGATAAATGTCATTTCTTTTTTGAATATCAAAAATGGTTTTCTGCTTTTCAATCAGCTGATCCACTGTTTTGTTTTTAAAGCCGGTAATATTATTTCCGCTTTTCCTGTCGGCTTCCGCAGACAGCCACATGCTTTCCGGGTCTTTAAAAACACCGGCCCCCCATGCCGCCCAAGTCATCTGGTAATTGAATTCCTCCATATCCCTTGCCCAGGAAGCCCAGTCTTTTTTATCTATGATCATTTCAATGCCGGCATCTATGAGGTCTTCCGCATAAATGGACAGGAATTTTTCTGAAGAAGCCGCGCGGGTTAAAAATTTAAATGAGAATTTTTTTCCGTTTTTTTCAAGAAAGCCAGTCGCCGGGTTAACGACCCAGCCGGCCTGCGCAAGAAGCGCTCTGGCTTTTTTTTTATCCAAATTGATCAGCGGGTTGGGGCATGGATTAGCCTTCGAGTACAGATCTTCGTAATAAGAACGGTGAAGAAAATACTGATTGTACATCAGTGTCTGGTTCATTTTGTTCCGGTCAAGCAGGCAGGCCATGGCTTTACGGACCAGAATATCATCAAAAGGCGATTGGCGCATGTTCATGGCAAACCCCTGAAAGCCGATCGGTTTATGGTTGTGAATTTTCTGTTTGATAATATGGTTTTTTAAAAAGCTGTCTCCGCTGGTTTCATTGATCCATATGCGGGACGTATAAACCGGGAAAAGATCGATGATTCCTTTTTTAAACGCCTCAAAGGCATTGGTTCGTTCCGCAAAGAATTTATAGGTAATGGTTTCAAAGTTACCCTTGTTTTTTGAAGATTCGGCAGCGATATTCCACCAGTCCGTTCGCCGGTTTAATTTTAATAAAACGCCTTCGTCGATGCGGCCGAGCTTATAGGGACCGGATACAACGGGAAATTCAAAGTTGATCGTATTAAAATCTTTTTTCGCATAAGCGTGTTTGCACAGGATCTGAAATCCGCCGGCAGCCAGCAGGTTTTTCCAGTGAGTTTCCCTTGCGGTAAAACGGATGGTTTGTTTATCAACGACCTCCGGCGGCTCAAATCGTTCCATGCTGATTTTATGTGGTCCTGTCATGTTTTTGGGGTCTAAAATAACATCATAGGTCCATTTGACATCTTCGGCTGTTATGGGTGTCCCATCACTCCATCGTGCCTTCGGGTTAAGGTGAAACGTAAAAGTTTTTTTATCGTCACTGATGGACCATTGATCCGCCAACCCTGGCTCGTCCTCCATGGTAATGGGGTTCATGGTCAAAAGTGATTCAAAAAGCGCGCCGAAAACTTCTGATGAAAGCACATTGTTGTCTAAATAATAATTCAGGCTTTTGGGATACTGCCCGCCAAATACGGAGATTTCTCCCCCGATTCGGGCATTTTCATCTGCAATGGGGTCCGCCTGGTCTTTCCAGGATTCCTTTGGAAAAACGTCAAGCCCCCATGATCCGCCTGTCGTTATTAAAATAAAGATAGCGATAAAGAAAAACTGATTGATGGCGATCTTCATAAAAAATTAATCCCCTTTCAGGACATCGATCATAGTAAATACGGTGCCTTTTGACCGGGCTTCGATTTTTTTCTGTAAAAACAGAATTGCGTCAAATGTTCCCCAGGAATAAATGTCCCGGCCATTGATATTGTGAGAAAAACTGAATTGAGCAGTTTTGTCCGGAGCGTCAAGTGTATAGGTATGCCAGGCATGGCCGTTTAAGTATTCTTTGGGGATTTTCCAATCATTTTGTTGGATTTCAGGGTCCCGGACTTTGATGATGTCGTTTTCGGCAAACCGGACTCCGAGCTTGTTGAAATAGTGGACCATGGCTTTTGCGGTGCCGCTGGTATCCACTTTAGTTTTCTGGTGACTTTCTCTGATTTCAAGACTGTAGCCGTCAAACAGGCCGGGGAAGTTTTCCGCAGCGTATTCCATCATGGCCTGGAACCCCACGATCTGTTTGGCCATGTTCGGGGCGATCACTGCTGAAATTGAAGAACTGAGAACAGTTTTTTTAAGCATTTCCCGGTCTCCGCCAGTGGTTCCCATGACAAATGGTAACTCGTGACGGCAGTAAAATTCCGCATTGTCATTTACTGCTGCAGGTAATGTAAAATCAACCGTAATAAAGGGTCCATTGGTTTCTTTGATTTTCTCAATTGCAGCGCCCCTTTTATTGTCCCGACTATCCGGCTTTACCAGTTGAACGGGTGTTTCATCAATTAAAAATTCCGACACCGGGATATCCGGTCCGGTCAGGGAGTGGCGCACCAGTTTAAATCTTTCATCCGTTAAAATATGTTTTGCGATACTGGCGGCGACATTGCCCGGCATCCCATTGACCATAACGTTTATTTGGTTCATTTTTTGCCTTTTTGTTTTTTTCTTATCTGGTTTTGAAGATTTCAATCAAGTTGCTCATGAATTAGATTGTTTTTTACGGTTTAAACAAAATCATTTAATTCCCCATGATATGTTTATTGATTCGAATGTAATAATATCAAAGCGGTTTTAACGGTTTCTGTCAATAAATGAAATCGATTCATGCCTTGGGATTTAAGGCGCTCATGCAGATTTTTTAATGCGATGGGTATGAATTGTTCAAAAAAAGGTTTGTTTTTGATTTTTGAAAGATAGCCGAATGCTCCCAAAGACTGTAATATCCTGGTGATTGAACAATAGCGATATCCGTGGAAAAATTGGTTTTTATCTATTGGAATCATTTGGCTAAGCATGTCGGCGCTGTAATCCAGAAGAATTTCCTGAATGGATTCGGGCAAATTAACATAGGGATCAGTTAAAAGCGAAGCCAGGTCATACTGGACTGGACCGAGTCTTGCGCCCTGGAAATCAATAAAGAATATTTTATCCTCAGAAATCATAATATTTCTGGATTGCAGATCCCGGTGCATGAAACCGGTCACCGAATTTTCAAGGGCGTGGTCCGCAAGAAATTTAAATTCAGTTTTCAAATCTGAATAGGCAACATCTAATTTAAGATAATTGTTTAAAAACGCGTCAACAAAGTACCGGCATTCTTTTTCAAGTATTAATTGCCGGTCATATTCTTTCGTTTGAAATGTCCAGGACGGGTCAAATGATTCTGCCCCGTTTACTGACATGCAGAGCGCCTGATCGATCACCTGTTGATAAAGTAGGGTGATTTTTTTATGGTCAGGCTCTTTTTGAATAACCGTCTGAAGATTGACATCTCCTAAATCCTGCATATAAACCAGGCCGGAAAATGAATCTGAATAAAAAATTTTTGGAACCGGGATTTTATTTTTAAACAGATGCTTACCGATTTTTATAAATGAATCCACCTCAGCAGTCTGATTATCAGAGTTAATTCCATGATCCGCCATGATCAGAGAGTGAGTGTTTGAAGATATCCGGTACCATCGCCGGTCTGACCCGTCACCCGCAAGCAAGGTTTGTTCGATTCGGCTATAGTCCTTGGGGCCGAAAGCTTTTACAAAAGCCTTCGGCGCTGATCTATCATATGCTGCCTGCGTGAAACTTTCAGGGGTGCCGATATCCTTCCAGTAATGATTTTTTGAAGTATATGCTTTGATTGTTAAACCTTTTTTGATCATTTTTTTATATACATCAATGCTGGAGATAAACTGGTTTTTCGGAATAAAGTCCATGATTATGGGGTCGAGAATCTGTATGCCGGTGAATGCCCGGCAGCAAAATCCTGGGGGCATGATTTTATTTTTATCGGAAAACTCAATGATATTTTTATTTTCATCGACCCACACATTGTTGAACA
>JAJRPH010000309.1 GCA_024280875.1 Deltaproteobacteria bacterium
ATTCTTTCATCCCGCCGTACATCATGGCAGCGGCATGGCAGCTGCTGATACCGTCATAGGAGAATTTTAAAGCGGCATCCCTGACACCATATGTACAACCGGGGAGCGCAATATCCGGTTCTTTGGCCTCAATTTTCATGCCCATTACTTCTGCGATGGCTTCAGCCAGTTCATCAGTGCCTGCAACGCAGGAATTGGGGGCAGCGTTGCCTGCCACAATGGCTTCCGCGTTTGCCGCACAGCCAGGAAGACCGCATCCGCCGCAGTTCGCACCGGGCAGAAGTTCATCAATTTTTTCAACCGTGGGGTCCACATATACATAAAATACTTTCGAAGCCACGGCCAGGCCGGCACCAATGATTACCCCCATTCCTCCCATCACTAAAAAAGCTTCAATCATAATTTTACTCCTGATTCAAAAAACACCTGAACAATATCATAAATTTTGATGTAATAAGTTATTGCAACAAGTTTAAATTATAACATTAATTTTAAATCTTAGCATCAATGGTATGCCTGATGGTATGTCTATCGGAGACATGATAAATTTAAATTATTATATTTTTCATAATATTTTTAATATGTCAATATAGTTCATTGCCTGTATTTGCTCTCAATATACATTGTATTGTTTCCTTGACTGATTTATCGGGAAAAGATTAATATTTAAAATTGTTATTTTTTTTCCACGCTTTGTTTACAAAAATGAAGTCAGAGGATATTGGGCGGGGAAAACATATATATTATGGATGTAATGGATACATATGATGAAAACATACAGGCAGCAAGTTGAAGAAGCCGTCGGGTTTTTGAAAAGCCATATTAAAACCCCGCCGGTTATTGGCATTATGACCGGCACCGGGCTGGGAGAAAGCATAGATGCCCTTGAAGTGGAGAAAACATTTGATTACAAAGAGATTCCCAATATACCGTTGTCAACCGTGCAGAGCCATCACGGGCGATTGATATCCGGCATCCTGGAAGGCCTTGACGTTATCGCTATGCAGGGAAGATTTCACCTCTATGAAGGGTATTCTGCCCTGGAAGTGACGTTCCCGATAAGAATAATGCAGCAGTTAGGAGTGCAAACCCTGATCCTGACTAATGCTGCCGGCGGCCTGAACCTCTCATTTAATGCCGGAGATATCATGATAATCAATGACCATATCAACCTGACCGGGGAAAATCCTCTGGTTGGTTCAAACGATAATGATTGGGGTACCCGATTTCCGGACATGACGAGCGTGTATGATAAAGATTTGGCAGCCATTGCGAAAAAAGCGGGCCTGGAGTGCGGGGAAAACTTGCGAAAAGGCGTATATGCCGGATTAAAAGGACCCTCTCTTGAAACATCGGCGGAAACACGTTTTTTAAGACAGATCGGCGCAGATGCAATCGGGTTTTCCACCGTACAGGAAGCGATTGCTGCGGTTCATGCACAAATGAAAATATTGGGCCTGTCAATCATCACCAATATCAACGACCCGGACAATCCAACACCGGACACGGAAGATTCGATTATTGCCGTTGCACAACAGGCAGCGTCTAAATTGTCCGGGATCATAGAAAGTGTTGCAAAGGAACTGGCGAAAAAATGAGCAAAGTGGATATCCTGATAACAAACGGCGTTGTTGTCACCATGGACAGCAAAGAAAGGGTCATCGACAACGGTGCGGTGGCCATTACAGGGGATCGGATTGTCGATATCGGCCCGAGTGAAAAATTTTCAGAGTGTCGTGCCGGAAAAATAATTGACGCAAAAAACGGCATTATCATGCCCGGGCTGATCAATACTCACACCCATGCGGCCATGACTTGTTTTCGGGGGCTTGCCGATGATCTTCATTTAATGACATGGCTCAATGATTTTATTTTTCCCGCAGAATCAAAACTGAATTATGAAAAGGTGAAAACCGGAGCCCTGCTGGCATGCGCAGAGATGATTCTTTCCGGGACCACCTGTTTTGCGGATATGTATCTGTTTGAAGACGCGGTGGCAGAAGCCGCCAGGCAAGCCGGGATTAGGGCCGTGGTGGGGGAGGTGTTGTATGATTTTCCTTCCCCCAGTTATGGGACTATTGAAGAAGGATTTGCCTATACGGAAAACCTGATTAAAAAATGGGAAGGCGATCCGCTGATCACTGTGGCCGTGGAACCACATTCACCATATCTTTGCGCCCCTGATTTGCTGACAAGGGCCGGTGATCTCGCAAATGAATATGAAGTGCCGTTGATTATCCATGTGGCGGAAACGCAAACAGAAGTGAATACCATTCTAGAAAGTTACGGGAAAACCCCTATTGCGCATCTGGCGGAAATAGGTGTGCTGTCGCCGCTGCTGCTGGCCTGTCATTGTGTGGCCCTGACAGATAAGGATATTGACCTGCTGGCATCTTTTGATGTCAAGGTCTCCCATAACCCGGAGAGTAATATGAAGCTGGCCTCCGGAATTGCCCCGGTGCCGCAGCTGATGGAGGCTGGGGTTTGTGTGGGACTCGGCACGGACGGATGCACCAGCAATAATAATATTGATATGTTCCAGGAAATGGATACCGCTGCCAAGATTCACAAGGTCAATACCCTGGATCCGACGGTCATGGACGCGAAAACCGTGCTGAAAATGGCGACAACTGATGCCGCAAAGGCGCTGGGGCTTGATGAAGTGACCGGCTCCCTGGTGCCCGGGAAAAAAGCGGATGTAATTGTTATTGATACCAATAAACCACACCTGACGCCCATGTATAACCTGCATTCTCATCTGGTGTATGCGGCCGGTGGAAATGATGTGGACACTTCGGTGATTAACGGGCAGGTGGTCATGGAAAACCGGCGGCTGTTGACACTGGATATTGCAAAAGTCATGGCGGATGTGAATCAGGTGGCGGATGAAATTAAATTATCCCGTTGACATTATAGCCATTTATTTATATGAATTTTTTCTTTAATGGAAAATATGGAACTAGGTGGAATGAATTGACACAGAATAAATGAGTGCCAATAAGGAGATACACTGGCTATGGAAAATCAGAATACCATTGTCATCAATATTAATGGAAACCGTTTTAATTTTGTTAAGGGAGATACAATTCTTGATGTCGCCCGACAAAATAATATAGAAATTCCCACCCTTTGCCATTTGAAAGGGACATTGCCCACAGGAAATTGCCGGGTATGCGTGGTTGAAATTGCAGGGGAACAGGACCTGACCATATCATGTGAGACAAAGGCGGCCGCCGGTATGATTGTTCAGACCGAATCCTCCCGTGTTGTTGCGTCCCGAAAACAAACGATTAAGAAGATGTTGTCAATGGGGAACCATAACTGCGCGGTCCGTGCGCCCCATGAAGAGAGCTGGACTCAATATCAGCTCAAGGTCCAGGGAGAAGACAACAGCCCGGAACTTTGTCCGGCCTGGGGAGACTGCCGCCTGCAGGATCTGGCCTATTATTACCAGGTTTCCGGCAGCGATTATTCAAATGTTCAAACCCTGTATTCCATGGAAATGGCAAACCCGTTTATTATTCGAGATTTTTCACGGTGTATTCTCTGCGGACGTTGCGTTAAGGCCTGTAATGAAATTCAGGTAAATGATGCAATTGAATTCGGGTATGATGGAGACAGGAAAAAAATTGTTGCCGGTGATGACAAGCCGCTGAAGGATTCTGACTGTGTTTTTTGCGGCGAATGTGTTCAAGTCTGCCCGGTGGGCGCACTGGTTCCCAAGGATGCCAGGTTTGACAGGCAATGGGAAAGTAAAAAAGTCAGAAGTACCTGTAGTTATTGCGGCGTTGGGTGCCAGATTGATTTTCACGTGAAAAATAATCGGATTATTAAAATTACCGGGGCCGAAGACACGGCGCCGAATGACGGCAGCTTATGCGTCAAGGGCCGATTCGGGTTTAACTTTGTTCATTCGCAAGACCGCCTGACCACGCCGCTGATTAAGGAAAACGGAAAATTCCGGGAAGCCTCCTGGGATGAAGCCCTTGACCTGACGTCAAAACGTCTTTCAGAGATCAAGGATCAGTATGGCGCAGATACCATCGGTGTCCTCACTTCTGCGAGAGTGACCAATGAGGATAATTATGCGGCCATGAAATTCACCCGGGCCGTATTAAAGACCAACAACATAGATCATTGTGCCCGTCTCTGACACAGCTCCACAGTGGCCGGTCTGGCCGCAGCTTTCGGAAGTGGCGCAATGACAAATACCATCGGTGATGTGGAAGAAGCTGATGTGATCCTGGTGACAGGATCTAATACAACAGAAAATCATCCGGTTCTGTCAGCCTTTGTCAAACGGGCGGTCAAGTTCAAGAATGCCAAAATGATCGTGGTGGACCCGAGACAGATCAAGCTTACGAAATTTGCTGAACAATGGCTGAGGCCGAATCTCGGCACGGATGTGGCCTGGATTAACGGGCTGATGCATGTAATTATCTCAGAGAATCTCCATAACAAGGAATTTATTGAAAAACGGACCACTGATTTTGAAAAATTGAAATCAATGGTAGAAAAATTTACGCCGGATTATGTGGAAAAGATTACCGGCATTCCGGCGCAGCAGATTATTGATGCTGCTCGTCTCTATGCTAAGGCCAAGGCCGGTGCCATTCTTTACTGCATGGGGATTACCCAGCATACTACCGGTACGGACAACGTAAAATCCCTGGCCAACCTGGCCATGCTGTGCGGAAATCTCGGGATCGCCGGCGGTGGTGTGAATCCGCTCCGTGGACAGAACAACGTACAGGGCGCCTGTGATATGGGCGGATTGCCCAATGTTTTTACCGCTTACCAGCCGGTTACCGATGAAGCGGCCCGGAAAAGGATGGAAGACGCCTGGGGTGTTACCGGTCTGTCGGAAAAGAACGGCCTGACAGTGACCAAAATGGTGCCTATGGCCCATGACGGTGAAATAAAGGCAATGTATATAATCGGGGAAAATCCGCTGGTGTCGGATCCTGATCTGAACCACGCTGAAAAGAGTTTTGGTAATCTTGATTTTCTGGTGGTTCAGGATATTTTTATGACCGAAACCGCCCAAATAGCGGATGTGATCTTGCCGTCCGCCTGTTTTGCCGAAAAAGAAGGCACTTTTTCCAATACTGAACGGCGGGTCCAGCGGGTTCGAAAAGCTGTTGAAGCCCCCGGAGCCGCATGGGATGACTGGAAGATCACCAGTGAAATCGCAAAACGGATGGGGTATCCCATGGCATATAAGAATGCCCGGGAGATTTTTGAGGAGATTATGAAAGTCACCCCGTCCTACGCCGGAATCACCTATGACCGGATTGACAGGGAAGGGCTCCACTGGCCATGTCCAAGTCAGGAACATCCGGGAACTCCGATTCTGCATACCGAGCAGTTTACCCGCGGGAAAGGAGTTTTTCATGCCATTGATTATATTTCGCCGGCAGAGCAGGTTGATGAGGAGTATCCGCTGTACCTGACAACCGGACGGGTATTGTATCATTATCATACCGGTACCATGACCCGCCGCACTGAAGGCCTCAATGAGCGGGCACCGGAATCTTTTGTGGAAATTTCAGCCGAAGATGCCAAGAAATTCGGCATTGAAGATGGATCCATGATTACCGTGGCATCTCGTCGGGGTGAGATCAAAGTTCGAACAAAAATTTCAGACATGGTGGACATCGGCACGGTGTTCATCCCGTTTCATTACGCGGAAGCCGCAGCCAATAAACTCACCAATGCCGCGTTGGACCCGGTATCCAACATTCCCGAATATAAAGTGTGCGCCATAAAACTCTCCGGCACCGCTTAAAAATTAATAAAGGGGCGGTATTTTTTTAATACCGCCCCTTTATGTTATATCCTCCCCGCCCGGAATTTTGTACGAGTCAGATATTTTTTCTTTCCCCCCGTTTTCTAATTGTTTGCGGATGTATTTCATTGAATTTGTAGCTCATTATATGTTAGTTAAACTATTTGTGCATATTTTTGGAATCATTCGGCCTGGAGTGGGAGTATTTTCGCATCATTCGGTTTTTATCATATAATAGAGTAATTTGACAATGCAATACAATCGGCTTAAATTATTATCCATGCGATATTTTATATGCGGTATTTTTTTAATTCTGAGTATGACTTCATACGGGTTTGCAGATGTCCCTATTGGGTCAATGTCCGGCAATGCCGTGAGTAATATGTTTGAAAACCCTGAAATAGATGAAAAGCCTGAATTCGATGAATTCGATGAATTTGGAGAGTTTGTTGAATTTAATGATCAAGACGTAATGGAAATCCATGACCCTTTAAGCGCCTACAACCGGTTTATGACCCGGGTGAATGATAAAATTTATATTTGGTTTATGAAGCCGGTTGCCAGGGGATACAGTTTTATTGTCAGGGAACCGGTGCGCCAGTCTTTGTCGAAATTTTTCAACAATCTGGGATTTCCTGCCCGGTTTGTTAATAATTTACTGCAATTAAAAGTAAAGCAGGCAGGGGTTGAAGCGGCAAGGTTTGGCGTGAATACGACAACCGGTCTTTTAGGGTTGTTTGATCCTGCCCGATCATGGCTGGAGCTTGAACCCTGTCCGGAAGATTTTGGTCAAACGCTGGGTTATTATGGGGTCGGCAGCGGATTTCATATTGTGCTGCCGTTGCTGGGTCCCTCAAACCTTCGGGATACAATCGGCAAGCTGCCGGATTACTTTTTAGACCCGGTAATTTATATAGATGAAACTGAAATTATTTTGGCGGTTTACGGAATAAAGGTTGTAAACGCGACATCCATTTATATCGGTCATTATGAAGCGCTGAAAGAAGATGCGCTCGATCTGTACATTTTATTACGCAATGCTTATGAAACGAAACGACTCAAAGAGATAGAGGAATAAAATGATTAAAAGTGCATTAATAACCATATTGTGCCTACTGGGGTTGGCCTTTCCGGTGATGGCGGACCAGAAGGACACGGTTGAGAACTTGTTAAAGGAAAAAACCGAGGCGGTTTTAAAGGTTCTTCAGGAAAAAAATGCTGATGAACAAGTCACTAAAAGCCAGATTATGGATATCATCGGGCCGATCATCGATTTTAAGCTCATGGCCAAATTGACATTAGGTAGAACCAACTGGGGGAAGTTTAGTGAAGCACAGCGAAAGGAATTTGTGGTTCTGTTTGTCAAGCGGTTGGAAAAATCGTATCTTGATAAAAGTTCAATGTATTGCTGTGTGGATGTTTTTTACAAACCGGCATTTACCAGGGGCAATAAAGTCTATATCCCGGTTGAAGTTTCGACCGGTGATAAACCTTTTAAAATTTTATATAAGTTTTATTCTTCCAGCAATAGCTGGAAGGCCTATGATGTGGAGGTTAACGGGGTCAGCCTGATCAAAAGTTACCAGGCCCAGTTTTCGGAAATTTTAAAAAGCGGGACTGCGGAAGACCTGCTGACGAAATTGAAAAAAACCGACGTTAAATAAGTTGTTAATTTCGAAATAAGAGGCTGTTGCATAAAATGCTAACGCCGGATTCAGTGGTTGCCCGTTTTTTTGATAAAATCATCATCCGTCATCCCCTGCAGGTGATTGCCTGTCTGTTATGTGTGGTTGCGGCACTCGGCTATTTTACAAAAGATTTTAAAATCGACGCATCGGCTGAAACATTAATGCAGGAAAATGATGAGTCGCTGCGCTACGCCCGGGAGATTTACTCGCGCTACGGCATTGAAGATTTTTTAATCATTGCCTATTCTCCCAAAGCGGACCTTTTGTCTGATCAAGCCCTTGGTCATATCGCGCGCTTACGCGATGAAATTAAAGCAATGGAGCGGGTTGAGTCCGTTATTACTGTTCTGGATGTTCCGCTGATGGAAAGTCCGCCTTTGCCGATCAAGGAACTGGCCGGTGAGCTTCGGACGCTGTCTTCTCCGGGTGTTGACCGGGAACTTGCCAGAATTGAGCTGAAGAACAGCCCGCTTTACCGTAATCTTCTTGTCAGCCCGGACTTAAGAACCACAGCGATTCAGATTAATTTCAAGATTGATAATCTCTTTCAGGATATGGTCCGGCGTCGTGACAGGTTTCGGGACAAGGCCGCGACAGACGGGCTGACGGAGCAAGAGTCTGCCGCCTATGATCAAATTGTCAGGGATTTGGACACGCACAGCGACTCATGGAATCAAACCCGTCATGAAGATATCGCCCATATCCGCGCAATAATGGATAAGTACCGGGGGGATGCCGGCCTTTTCCTGGGTGGCATCAGCATGATCGCGGATGATCTGATCAGTTTTGTGAAAAATGATTTAAAGGTATTTGGTGTTGGGATTTTTGTTTTCCTGATCCTGACGATGGGAATTATTTTCAGGAAACCGCGATGGGTGGTCCTGCCGATGATCTGCTGCTCTGTTTCCGCAATTGCGATGATCGGTCTGCTGGGGCTTTTCGGTTGGAAGGTCACGGTCATTTCGTCGAATTTTATCTCCCTTCAGCTGATTATTACCATGTCTTACACCATTCACCTGGTTGTTCGATATCGGGAATTACTGACGCAGAATCCGGAAAACGATCAGCGGGATCTGGTCGGTGAAACAGTCCGCCTGATGCTGGTGCCGATTGTTTATTCAGGGATAACGACCATTGTGGGGTTTGGTTCCCTGGTTTCATGTGATATTGTACCGGTAGTCAATTTCGGATTAATGATGATGGCAGGAATCGCAGTGTCACTGATACTGACATTTTTGTTTTTTCCCGCTGGATTGGCTCTGTATAAAAAAACCGCCCCGCCGTCTTCTGTTAATCCACGTCACTCTTTAACGCCGTTTCTGGCCCGCTTAACGGAATCTCATGGGAAATCGATTCTGGTAATGTGTGCCGCTGCTTTTTTTTTCAGCGTCATCGGTATTTCCCGGCTGGTTGTTGAAAATTCATTTATCAATTATTTTAAAAAATCAACCGAGATATATCAGGGAATGACGGTTATTGATCAGCAGCTTGGAGGAACCACGCCTTTGGATGTCATCATTGATTTTGGTGATGGACAAACACCGGGTGAGACGACTGCCCCAAAAATCACAACGGCAGTTTCGAATGAATTTGACGAATTTGATGAGTTTGAAGAACCCGAAGAGGCCGGAGCAAATAAATACTGGTTTACGTCTTACAAAATGAATAAGGTCCTGGAGGTACACGACTATCTGGATCGCCTCCCTGAAACCGGGAAGGTATTGTCCCTGGGGACAATGATGAAGATAGCGACAAAATTAAACGACGGAAAGCCGTTGGACAGTTTCGAATTATCACTGGTTTATAATGAAATACCGGATCGGTACAAGGAGCTGCTGGTAAAACCCTACGCGTCGGTTGAGAATAATGAAGTTCGCTTTTCTCTGCGTGTCCGTGATTCCGATGAAACCCTGAGGCGAAATGAGCTGTTAAACCGAATCCGGCATGATCTCATCAAGAATCTGGGCTATCCGGAAAAAAATGTTCATCTCACAGGAATGATGGTACTATACAATAATATGCTTCAAAGCCTTTTTAAATCCCAGATCGAGACGCTTGGAATCGTAATCCTGGCTTTGTTGATTATGTTTTTTATCCTTTTCAGATCCTATTATCTGGCAATTATTGCGATATTTCCCAATTTACTGTCAATCGGGGTGGTTCTTGGTGCCATGGGATGGCTGAATCTACCGCTGGATATGATGACGATTACCATTGCATCTATCAGTGTGGGGATTGCTGTGGATGACACAATTCATTATATTCACCGGTTTAAAGATGAGATTAAAATTGACGGAAATTATATCCAGGCCATGCACAGGTGTCACGCAAGCATCGGCTATGCCATGTTTTACACTTCAGTTACGGTAATTGTCGGGTTTTCCATACTGGTTTTATCGAATTTTATCCCCAGCATGTTATTCGGTCTGCTGACAGGACTGGCCATGCTGATCGCGTTAATTTCAGCATTAACCCTTTTGCCGGCCCTGATTATCCTGATTAAACCGTTTGGCCCCGAAGGGTAAAAAGAGCTTAGACTGGAAGGATAAGGCGCTTAAACCGGAATAATTGAACTTGTTGATTGGCCAATCTATCTGACAAAAAACCAAAAGTAGACCTGACCCCTTAAACGGAATTCGGTATTTAAAGGTTTAGAATGAAATTTGATCGGATTATTTTCAATGGGATTGTTATTACCGTTAACCCTGATTTTGACATCATTGAGGACGGGGTGGTCGGCATCAAAGACGGCGTGATCCGGTTCGTCAACCCCCGCAAAAAAGACATTTCACAATACAGTGCAGATGATTTCGTTGATGCCAACGGCGGAATCGTGATGCCCGGCCTGATTAATTCCCATATGCACCTGCCCATGTCGTTATTTCGGGGTCTTGCTGATGACCTGCCCCTCGCCCAATGGCTTAATGATTATATTTTTCCGGCAGAACAGCAACATATATCATCTGATACGGTAAGGATCGGAACCCTGCTGTCATGCGCGGAAATGATAATGAACGGTACCACCACATGCTGTGACGGGTATTTTTATGAAGATGACGTTGCCGCAGCAGTCATTGAAACCGGTTTGCGGGCAGTCCTGGCCCAGGGCGTAATTGACTTTCCAGCCCCCGGCGTCCCGGATCCTGAAAAAAATGTAGATACCGCAGTTGCATTTGTCAAAAAATGGAAGAACCGGTCTTTGCTTTTAACACCGTCCATCTTCTGCCACTCCATATATACCTGCTCAGGGGAAAGATTGAAGCAAGCAAAAAAGGCGGCAGATTCACTGGGTGTACTGTTTCAGATTCATGTGGCCGAAACAAAGGGGGAGACAGACCAGATCGTAGAAGCGCACTCAATGTCGCCGGTACAATATCTTGACTCGCTGGGTATCATCAATGAAAACACGCTGATATCCCATGCCGTGTGGGTTGATGATGATGATATTGAGGTGCTGGCCGACAGAAACGCTCGAATTGTGCACTGCCCGGAAAGCAATATGAAGCTGGCTTCCGGAGTTGCGCCAATTCAAAATATGATTGAAAGGGGCATATGTGTCGGCCTGGGAACAGACGGATGCGCAAGCAATAATAACCTTGACCTTTTTGCGGAAATGGATTCTGCGGCCAAACTTCACAAAGTATTTAAAAAAGACCCCACGGTCATGGACGCCAAAACCGTTATAAAAATGGCCACCATTGAAGGGGCAAAAGCCATCGGTTTATTGGATTCGATTGGTTCTCTGGAGCCCGGCAAACAGGCCGATATCATCATCATAGATATCAATAAACCGCACTTGACCCCGATGTATCACCCTGAATCGCATTTGGTGTACGCAGTTTGCGGGTCGGATGTGTCTGATGTGTTTGTTGCCGGAAAGGCGTTGATGCGAAACTATGCACCGGTGAGTCTGGATGTAAATGACATTATGCGGCAGGCTGTATCGGTGAGTTTAGAAATTAAGCAGAATCATAAATAAAAAATCGGGGGAATATGGATCTTAAAGAACTGATTGCAGCCGCCAGAGGGGAACAGCAGGTTGACTGTCTGTTCACCAACGCCCGGATCATTAATGTGTTTTCCGGTGAAATCATTCCCGGCCATATTGCCGTATCCGGCGGGTATATCGTCGGGATCAGTGATTATCCATCCCAAAAAGTCGTTGACCTGAATAACAGGTATGTTGCCCCCGGATTTATTGACGCTCATGTGCATATTGAAAGTTCAATGACATCAGTAGCGGAATTTGCCAAAGCAGTTGTCTGCAAAGGAACAACAACCGTGGTTGCCGATCCCCATGAAATCGCCAATGTGATGGGGACGGCTGGGATTGACTATATGCTGAGGGCCAGTGAGAATCTGCCGGTTGATATATTGTTTACCCTTCCTGCCTGTGTGCCGGCAACAAACATGGAAACCGCCGGTGCGGTTTTGGGCTCGGAAGCACTGAAGCCGTTTTTAGACTATGAGCGGATTGTGGCATTGGGGGAAATGATGAATTTCCCCGGAGTTATTTTCAGGGATGATGCAGTCATTCAAAAAATCAAGGATACCCTTACCCATAAAAAACCGGTGGACGGCCATTCTCCGGGGCTGACCGGAAAAGACTTAAATGCTTATGTGACTGCCGGAATTACCAGTGACCATGAATGTACATCTGCTGATGAAGCGATGGAGAAATTACGGTTTGGCATGCATATCATGATCAGGGAAGGGACCGGCGCTAAAAACTTAAAAGACCTGTTGCCTGTTATCAATGAAAAAACAGCAAATCGGATCATGTGGTGCACGGACGATCGCCATCCCCATGACATATGCAAACAGGGACATATCGATTTTATTATTCGAAAGGCAGTCCAAAACGGCATTGACCCGATCACCGCCATCCAGGTCGGAACGCTTAATCCGGCCCGATATTTCGGGTTGAATCAATTAGGAGCCCTCTCACCGGGTAAAAGGTCGGACATGGTGGTGTTCTCGGATTTGAAAAATATCACTGCCGAGGAAGTCTACAGTAACGGCCGACTGGTTGCCGCAGACGGTAAATTGATCGGAGAGGATTTTTCAATCGCTTCCGTTTCTTGCCCGTCAGCCATGAATGTCAAAGCCGGTTCCATTAATTTTAAGATTAAGGCTGAGAAAAATAATATTCGGGTGATAAAACTGGTTTCCGAACAGATCATCACGCGTCAGGCAGTTCATAACGCTAAAGTTGAAAACGGCTTTATCATCGCAGACGCATCCGAAGATATTTTAAAGTTGGCTGTGGTTGAACGGCACAAGGGCACTGGAAATATCGGCAAGGCATTTGTTTCCGGTTTCGGTTTAAAGTCCGGGGCCATTGCGTCCAGTGTGGCCCATGA
>JAJRPH010000310.1 GCA_024280875.1 Deltaproteobacteria bacterium
ATAAATACTGCCGCGCTGGATCCCCATGATTAGAAACTGAAGCACATCAACTAAAGTGCCATCTGTATGACCCATAAAGTCTACCTAATTGTATTTCCAAATAAAACTTATCCGCTGTTGATGATTTCAGAAACCATCAACAGCGGATAAGCATTTAAACTTCTATAGAATCGAATATAAAGAAATTGTTGGCTGAAATATTAATCCTTCAGAACAACAAATTTACCATCTTTTACAGTCAACAGCTCAAACGCATCCTTGCCCAGTCCGCAGTGATCTGCTGGTGAAAATTTAAATATACCGGCAGTACCGACAAACTCCGTTTTTTCTATTTCATCACGAAGCTTTACCGGGTCATCACCGACTTTCTTTAATGCGTTTACCACAATCCACAATGAATCATAGGCATGTCCGCCGAAAGTGCTGACCGTATCGTTATAAGTTTTTTCATATGCTTCTTTGTAGCTGACCAACACCTTTTTTTGGGGATTATCATCCGGTACCGTATTTACGGCAAGAAGCCGTCCACCGGGGAAAATAATTCCATTGCCTGCTGCACCGGCAGCAGCAGCATATTTGACATTCCCGAATCCATGGCTCTGGTAAAGAGGAATTGTTAATTTAAGCTGCTGCATATTCTGGGGGACAATGGACTGAGCTGGTACAATCGACCAGTTCACCAGTGCCTGGGCACCGGCGTTTTTAATTTTAAGCAGTTGTGCGGTCATGTCCGTATCCGCCGGGCTGTATGTTTCATCAGCAACAATATTAATTTTATATTCTTTAGCAATATCCTTTAACTGGGCACGGCCCGCAGCGCCGAAACCGGTTGTCCCGGAAATAATCCCAATAGTTGAAATCCCTTTGGCAGCCATGTGATCATAAATCCGTTTTACACAGTCACTGTCTCTTTGCGGGACTTTAAAAACCCATTTCCGATCTTTAACCGGTGTTACAATAACCGCAGCACCCGCACAGGATACAAGCGGAATTTTGGCTTTCTGGACAATCGGAATGACTGCCATGCTCGTTCCACTTCGCGATGGGCCGATAATCGTGCAGACCTTATCCTTATTTATAAGTTTCTTTACCGCATTAACCGCACGCGTATTTTCCCCGCCTGTATCTTCCAAATGTAAAACAAGCTTGTGTCCGTTAATGCCGCCCGCTTCGTTGATCTCTTTTGCGATCATTTCAACCGTATTCCATTCTGGTTCACCGAGCCAGGAAGCTTTTCCGGTTTTGGCAAATACGCATCCTACATCATAGTCTTGTAATCCGGCTTTTTCTTCCGCGTACAGACTCGATGTTGAAAAAGCCAATAAAAATGTGACAACCATCGATAAAATTAAAATTCTTTTTTTCACGGTAAAATCCTCCTATGCTTCTATTGTTTTAATAGTGCTCTTTACCAACATCCAATCATAATCATATACAAAAGCCCGTCTTGGACTAAATTTTAATTTTAACGGTAACCATGATGACTTCATGAAAAAAAGGTTATGACGCATAATCAAAAATAACTTATATCCGGAAAAATTTTGTACAAAACCATCACATTAACAACAATGTTTCTTCTCCAATCACGTTGATATCAGTTTCCGACAGGGCAGCAAGGGCCTTATCCGAATCATCAAAATAAAAAATAATAATAGCCTGGTCCGTATTTTTTTTAATAAAAGCATACATATATTCAACATTTAATCCGGAATGTTCCATGATCGACAACAGGTTACCCAAAGCGCCAGGGGCATCCGGTATCGCTACGGCGATAACTTCCGAAACTCTGACCGTAAATCCGTGATCCTGAAGCGTTTTTTTTGCTTTTTCCGTATTACTGACGATCAGACGTAAAATCCCGAAATCCGATGTGTCTGCCAGAGACATGGCCCGGATATTGATGCCTGCGTTTCCAAGGGTGGTCGTTATTTTAGCTAGTCGTCCGGATCTGTTTTCAATAAAAACTGAAATCTGATTTGTTTTCATAGCACTATCACACTTTTAAAATAACAGTTAAATTAAATAGGATACGGTATGGCGTTCAACCCGACTGTTTCATCCATCCCCAACATGATATTCATATTCTGTACTGCCTGGCCAGACGCGCCTTTGACCAGATTATCAATAACAGACATAATGATAATTCGATTCTTATCTCTTTCCAGAACAAACCCGATATCGCAGAAGTTGGTTCCCCTGACATTTGCGGTATCCGTTGCAATACCGTAATCATAGATTCGAATAAACGGACAATCTGAATAAAAATCCGCCAGACAGTTATGAATTTCCTCTGCAGTGACTCTTTTTTTTAGACTTGCATAAATGGTTGATTCCATGCCCCGAGACATGGGCAGCAGGTGCGGGATAAATGTTATATCAACCGGTTTTCCGGCAGCAGCCGTCAGAACTTCATCCATTTCAGGTTTGTGCCGGTGCCCTGTTATTTTATAGGCCTTAAATGATTCAGTGATTTCACAAATATGGGTTGTCAAAGAAAGTGAGCGCCCTGCCCCGCTGGCGCCAGACTTTGAATCTGCAATAATGGTTGTGACATCGATTAAATCGGATTTTAAGAGTGGATACAGCGGCAGAATCACACTGGTGGGGTAACATCCCGGATTGCCGACCAGATCGGCATTTTTGATCTGATCCGTAAACACTTCTGAAAGACCGTATACCGATTTAGATAAAAGGTCTTTGGAGCTGTGGGACTGATACGCTGCTTCATATTTTGCCGGATCTGAAAACCGAAAGTCTGCGGAAAGATCAATAACTTTTTTGCTGTTTTTAAGTAGGTCCGGAACAATATCCATGGGCAGTTTATGCGGCAGCGCCAGAAAAATGACGTCGGCTTCATCACAGATACGATCCGTATCAAAGGATTCACAGCTTACCCCAATCAGGTTCTTCATTGCCGGGTAAATTTTTTCAAATGGTTCGCCGGCATACTGACGGGAGGTCAAAGCCGTCAGACGGACATTCGGATGTCCCGCAATGATTCGGACAAGTTCCGCACCCGCATACCCTGTTGCTCCGACGATTCCGACTCTGATCATTATTCTTCCCTATTTCTTATATTATGGCTGAACCAGGAAACTTTAAGCCCCGTATTCAGCAATAAATTCGTATTCATGGTTTATTGTAAATTATTTCATGTGCGATATCAGACGTTGGATTGATTTTCAAGTAGATTCATTTGCTCTTTGAAACAACAAAATATCAAAATTTTTTGTTTAATAATTTGTTTAATAAATTGACAGGTTAAATTTTTTTTGGCATTTTACCTATCAAACGTTTGATTGATTCATATAATTATAAATATTTCAAGGAACGAAGCATGTTAAAGAAAAAAAATATTTTTATGCCAGCAATGATTTTCGGCCTTTTTTTCATCATGCCCATGACCGTTTATGGAGCTGATAAAAGGGATGAACCAGCCACCCCCATCACCATATCC
>JAJRPH010000311.1 GCA_024280875.1 Deltaproteobacteria bacterium
CGATTCTGATCTTTGATGCATTTGACGAGATATTTCAAAAATCAAAAACCAATTCGTTTGCCCGCCAGGTCATTGATGCCTGGGCGGAAGCCAAATGGTTTACCAAAAAACCGACGCTGCCGGAAAAGCTGACCTGTACTGTGTTTAAGGTAGAAGGCGAAATCAATACTGACGACTTTTCCCCGGCAGGAGAAGCATGGAGCCGTCCGGATATTCCCCTGCACGCCCTGTGCATGCTGGCTTCCCGAACTCCGGATAATGCGATTGAAACCATTAAAACTTTAAAACAAAAAGGGTTTCCCATTGCCTTTGTCGGTGATGTGGTGGGCACCGGCTCTTCCAGAAAATCAGCTTCTAATTCCGTCATCTGGCATATCGGAGAAGACATCCCCTATCTTCCGAATAAGCGACGGGGGGGCGTGGTACTGGGCAATACTATTGCGCCGATTTTTTTCAACTCCTTAGAAGACGCCGGGGCATTGCCCATTGAGTGTGATGTGAGCCGGATTAAACATGGCGACATCATTTCCATATTCCCCTATGAGAACCGGATCGTCAGTGCTAATAATGGGGCAGATATCGGGGAAGAGCTGGCCCGGTTTCAGTTAAAAACAAATGTAATTGTTGATGAAGTTCAGGCCGGCGGCCGAATCCCCTTAATTATCGGCAGGACGCTGACCGAAAAAGCGAGAAAGGCTCTCGGGTCTTCATCTTCTGATGTCTTTGAAAACCCGCCGGTTTGCATGGCTCCGGCAAAAGGGTATACCCAGGCCCAGAAAATGGTCGGCCGCGCCTGCGGATGCGCCGGGATACACCCGGGAGAATATTGTGAACCAAAAATTGCCACTGTCGGCTCCCAGGACACCACCGGTCCCATGACACGGGACGAAATCAAGGAACTGGCCTGCCTGAAATTTTCCGCTGACCTGGTAATGCAGTCTTTCTGTCATACTGCGGCTTACCCCAAAGCCGTGGATATAACCATGCAAAACAGTATGCATGAATTTATCAAAAATCGTGGGGGCGTGGCGCTGCTTCCGGGTGACGGCATCATTCATGCGTGGCTGAATCGCATGCTGCTGCCGGATACCGTGGGAACAGGAGGTGACTCCCATACCCGTTTTCCCATTGGCATAAGTTTCCCGGCCGGCTCCGGCCTGATTGCGTTTGCCGCAGCCCTGGGCTTTATGCCCCTGGATATGCCAGAGTCCGTTCTGGTAAAATTCACGGGCGACCTCCAGCCCGGAATCACAATGCGGGATGTTGTGAATGCAGTCCCCTATGCTGCCATTGCCCAAGGTCTTTTAACTGTTAAAAAAGAAGGCAAAAAAAATATCTTTGCGGGCCGCATTATTGAATTTGAAGGCTGGCCGGAATTGAGTGTTGCCCAGGCATATGAACTGACCAACGCATCCGCCGAGCGATCTGCAGCAGCCGCAACCATTGATTTATCCACTGACGCGGTCGCTGATTTCTTAAAAGACAATATCGAAATTTTAAAAGGCCTGATTGCCGACGGTTATGGGGATGCGGATACGATCCGGCAACGAATTGACACAATGGAACATTGGCTTAAGAATCCGGAATTGCTGAAACGGGATCCTGATGCCGTGTATGCTGCAGTAATAGAAGTCAACCTGTCGGACATCCGGGAACCGATTCTGGCGTGTCCCAATGACCCGGATGATGTCCAACTGTTAAGTGATGTTGCAGGAACCAACATTGATGAAGTGTTTATCGGGTCCTGCATGACCGGTATTTCCCATTTCCAGCAGGCGGCGCAAATCCTGAAAGGGGAAAAAAATCTGCCGGTCCGGCTGTGGATGACGCCACCCACCCGGATGGATGCGCAACAGCTCAAAAGTGACGGGCTGTTTAGTGTTTTCGGGGCTACCGGCGCCCGGCTTGAAACACCGGGGTGCTCCCTCTGCATGGGCAACCAGGCCCGGGTGGCTGACGGGACGACCGTCATCTCAACCTCTACGCGAAATTTTCCCAACCGGATGGGGGACAATACCAGTGTCTATCTCGGATCTGCGCAACTGGCATCAATTTGCGCGATTTTGGGAAAAATCCCTGCCATAGACGAGTATATGGGGTTTGTGAAGGAGGAAGGCTGAAGGCTGAAGACTGAAGACTGAAGACTGAAGACTGACTGGACCTGGCAAGGATATCATTATCATCGTATTTAAATAATGCAGACGAACGAATGGGCTTTTTCAGGAATATTTACTGGCAATTGTTTGGAAATACAACTGCTTATCCCCATAAAGTTCTTTATCACAATCCGGGCACAGGCTATGGGAAAACTCTGCCTCAGAGTGTTTTTGAATATAAGACTCAATTTTTTCCCATTGTCCCGATCCGTTCCGGATGCCTTTGCAATGCGCACAAATTGGAATAATCCCCTTTAATCTTTTCACCGATCCAAATGATCTTTCAAGTTCAGCGGTACGCAATTTCACCCGGCTCTCTAAAGTCTCATTCGCAATTTCTAGTTTAGACTGAAGAAGGACGGTTTGGCGTACCTGATTCTTCATTAAAATAAAAACCAGAAACGTGGGGATGGACAAATACAAAAAACCTATCAAAAACTGTGATTTAGCAGGTTGAACCTGATGATTCATTGAAAACAAAATGATTTTGTCAAAAAAAATTAAAAACAGCACCCAGCTCACCGCATAGATCAATGATATCACCGCCGCTAAGTATAATGCGGAGTTATATATTTTTGCAGACATGTATTTTTTCCGATTGCGACTATGGTTAAAGATATACAGCTTAAGTGACATGGAAGATATGAATCACCTGCCACCAGAAAACTGTTTTCCCTCCAAAAAACTATAAATTGAATTTACCAAAAAAATAATGGCTTTAATATCAGGAGACTACTGATTCTTTTATAGGATTTTTGCTGATTATTTTGTCAGGGTTTGCCCTACAGGATTAGGGATTCCCCTCTATGTAGGGCTATCCCTACATTAAAATAATAAAAGCCCTACAAAAAGATCAGGGGAAACCGGATACCATGACCCGCATTTTTGATGTATATATTTTAATATATTTTACCTGAAACTCGATGTGCGTCTTAAAAAATGTTGAATGTACAATAAAATTATCGTTATACTAAACAAACACGAAAATGGCTTTAAAGCCCCAAAACAGGTGCCAATGAAATGATTAAAATAATTATCGCTGATGACCATTCTATCGTTCGTGAAGGGCTGAAACAGATTATTGTCGACACACCGGATATGACGGTTTGTGAGGAGGCCTGTGACGGCAATGAATTGATCAGGAAAGTACTGCTGGGTAAATATGATGTGGTTGTATTAGACATCACGATGCCCGGCACAAATGTTTTAGATGTCATAAAACGGATCAAAAAGCAGCGGCCGGCCATTCAGATTCTGGTTTTGAGCATGCATCCGGAAGAACAATATGCCGTTCGTGTTTTAAAGGCAGGAGCTTCAGGCTATCTGACCAAAGAAAGCGCACCGGCAGAGCTGGTAAAGGCCATTCGCAAAGTCTCCATGGGACGAAAATATATCAGCCCGTCATTTGCCGAGAACCTGGCCGACACGCTATTGTCTAATCACGATCAACCTGCACACGCAGCCCTGTCTGATCGTGAATATCAGGTTTTATGCATGATTGCTACAGGAGAACCCGTTAAAAACATTGCCGAGAATTTGTTTCTGAGTGAAAAAACAATCAGCACCTATCGATCCAGAATTCTACAGAAAATGCATATGAAAAATAACGCGGATATAATCCATTACGCCATTAAAAATATGCTGATACAATAGGCTCGATTCCCGGTTTAAAGCATCAATTATTTTTTCCGCAAATAGGTACCTGCACGGCCACTTTCGTCCCACCGCCCTGGATCCCGGAGATTTTAATCCCACCCCCAAGCGCATGAATCCGCTCCCGCATACCGATCAGGCCAAATGAATTCTTTTTTGCGATTTCCTTTTCACTTATCCCGTTCCCGTTATCGCTCACGACAAGTTCCACGGTTTCATTTTTTTTTGTCAAATCCAGCCAGGCATCTGTTGCTCCGGCATGCCGGACAATATTGGTCAAAGCTTCCTGGCTGATCCTGAAAATGGCAATTGAGAGGTCTTCGTCCAGAAAAATTTCTTCCGGTTCAATAGTCACATTGATATTTATCCCGCTGCGTTTCTGATATTCCCCGGCCTGCCACTCTATGGCTGCCGAAAGACCGAGATCATCCAGCAGCCCAGGCCGGAGGTCTGCGGAAATTCTTTTCACGGTCTGAATCGCTGAATCCAC